>CAYZKM010000654.1:0-2968 GCA_964478525.1 uncultured Bifidobacterium sp. | reverse complement strand
TTGAATCACATCTTCAGGCCGCGCCGGAAGCGCTAGTGTCCACAGGACCTAGCGCGCTTTCCGGCTGACCGTAACCGGTCAGCGCGCGCTATCTCGTTGTTTGATCGCATGATCGACACGCTGCCACGATTCCGCTCAGCGTGATCATGCTCTACATCAGCCAGCGCATGCCCAGCGTGCCCGGGGCGAGGATGCCGGTCGCCCAGATCAGGCCCGAGGTGATGTTGGCGAACTGAAAGGGCAGTTGCCGCATCGCGAAGATGCCGGCGACCAGCGGCATCACGCAGCGCAGCGGGCCGAAGAAGCGGCCGATGAAGATGCTGGCGGTGCCCCAGCGGTGAAAGAATGCCTCGCCGCGCACGATCATCTGGGGATGGCGGGACAGCGGCCAGAGCTCGACGATGCGGTGCTTGTAGTGCAGGCCGCACCAGTACGAGACCCAGTCGCCCAGGATCGCGCCCACCGCCGCCGCGGCCCAGATCGGCCAGAACTGGATGCCGCTGGCGCCGATCAGCCCGCCCACCGCGAACAGGATGACGGTGGCCGGCAACAGCAGGGAGATGAAGGCGAGCGACTCCCCGAAGGCGAGCACCAGCACGACCGGGGTGGCCCAGGCTTCGTGCGTGCGCACGAAGTCGATGACCATGGTGGTGAAGTCTTGAATGGATGCCTCCCGGGGTGGATGACCAGGCGAACGTGGTCCGCCCGTCGGCCCGGCGGGTAGCTGCCAGAAAACGGCGCGCCCGTCGATGGCCCTGTGGATCGGCCGCAATCCGCTAGCGGGGGGCGGCGCCAGGTTCGGGGCGGGGCAGGCGCAGGGCGGCATGAAGCACCGTGGTCTGTTCCCGCCGCCGGAAGGCGGCATGGCCGCGCGCCGCCAGGTGGTCCCGGGCCAGGTCGTCCTGCAGCAAGTGCAGACAGGCCTCGCCCAGCTGGTCGTAAGGCACGCCGAGAACGGCATCGCGCAGATCGGGCTCGATCTCGGACGGGTCGTCGGCCTCGCAGACGACGGCCTTGCGGTTGGTCAGAAGGTAGGAGACCCGCACGATCTCGAACCCCCAGCCGTCATGGGCGTGCAGGTTCAGCACCAGTTTCGCGCGTGCGATCAGGGCATCCCGTGCGGCGCCGTAGACGCCGAACGCCACGTGCACGCGCAGCCCCACCATGATCAGGGTTTCCAGCACAGCCTGCCGGCGCGGCGTCAGGCTGCCATAGAACAGGACATCGATGTCCTGCACCGGCTCAGGGGCGATACGGGCGAGCTCCGGTGCGAACCCCAGGCCGACATGATGGACGTCAGGGTTGCCGGTGGCCGCGGTGATCGCCTGGGCACTGTCCGCGTTGCAGTCCCACACGGTATGCCGGCCCAGAACCTCCAGGTAGCCGGGGTTGGCGGCCCAGGCCCCCGGGCGGATCTGTTCCAGGTTGTAGATGATCACGCCGGACGGAACGCGCGGCGCGTCCTGCGGGTGGATCAGATGGGCCGCCAGCACGACTGCCGGCGTGCCCGAACGAAACCCGTTGACCCGCAAGACCGACCCATACCCCAGGGCGCGAAACCCGGACAGCAGCGTCTCGGCCACCTCGGTGAAGACGCCTGCATCGAGGAAGTCATCAGGCACGATCTGGACGATATCGACGGGCTGCGGCGCGCCCGTCAACGGAACCGGCAGGAACAGGGGGGCGGTGATGGTCACAGGCCGCCTTCCGGCCCCCCCGCCTTTCGGCCCCCCACCTTCCGGCCCCGTCCGGTCAGCCGGCCTCGATGCGGATCAGCGTGGGTGCTTCCATCACCGTGTTCAGCTGGCCGATCTCGTCCAGCGCGGCCCGCATGTCGCTTTCGCGGGTTTCGTGCGTGACCAGCACGACCGGCACCGCCTCGCCGGGGCTGCGCCCGCGCTGGATCATCGATTCCAGCGAGATCCCATGGTCGCGCAGCGCGGCGGTGACATCGGCGATCACGCCGGGGCGGTCGACCACCATCAGGCGCAGGTAGTATGGGCCGACATGCGCGCTCATGGGCACCGACGGCGCGGCCGACAGGGCGGCGGCGGCGGCACCCCAGACCGGGGTGTGGCGGTTGCGGGCGATGTCGATCAGGTCGGCCACCACGGCGGATGCGGTCGGACCCTCGCCGGCGCCGCGGCCTTCCAGCATGACGCGGCCGACGAAGTCGCCTTCCGCGACGACGGCGTTGAACACGCCGTCGACCCGCGCGATCGGGGCCGAGACCGGCACCATGCACGGATGCACCCGCGCCTCGATCCCCGCCTCGCTGCAGCGGGCGATGCCCAGCAGCTTGATGCGGTAGCCCAGCTCGCTGGCGAAGCCGATGTCCAGCGCCGAGACACGGCGGATGCCTTCGATATAGACATCGTCGAAGGCGACCGGGCGGCCGAAGGCCAGCGCGGCCAGGATCGACAGCTTGTGTGCGGCGTCGATGCCGTCGATGTCGAAGGTCGGGTCGGCCTCGGCATAGCCAAGCTTCTGGGCATCGGCCAGCACGTCGGCGAATTCCCGCCCGCGCTCGCGCATCTGCGTCAGGATGTAGTTGCAGGTGCCGTTCAGGATGCCGGCGACGCGCGAGAGGCGCCGGAACGTCGCGCGCAATTCGGCGAGTGCGGCCTCTTGCACGTCGGTTCGGTTCGGCACGAGGCCCGCGATCGTGACATTGACCGGCACCGGTTGCCCGGAAAGCGTCGCAAATACCGATGATGTTTTTTCAGCAAGCGTGCCTTGCGTCGCCAAGGCGCTCAACAGTACATTCGTACCGTAGTTGGCCGAGGTCGGCCGCACGACCGCGATTCCGAGCGTGGCGGCGTCCGTCGGCGCACCACTGATCGAATGCGCCGTGATGCCATATTTGGACGACAGCGTGTTGTACACGCTGGTCCAGTCGATACCGTAGTTCTCGGCTTGGTTCAGGTCCACGCTGTAGACCTTCACGTCGAGAAAGATTTGCGCCGTC
>CAYZKM010000653.1:0-2979 GCA_964478525.1 uncultured Bifidobacterium sp. | reverse complement strand
CGGAAATCGTCGCCAACTCCCCGACCGCGCAGCCCAACATCGCCGCCGGGTTGCGGATGGATACCGGATTCTGGAACGAGAATATCGCCAAGCTGCGCCAGCGTTTCGAAGGCTGGCAGGGCGGCCGCTAGACCGCCTTCCAGCTGACCGTCAACGGTCGGCGCGCGCTATCCCGTTGTTTGATCGCATGATTTACCCGCTGCCACGGTTCCGCTCAGCGTGAAACCGCTCTAAAGCCGGGACCGGGCGAACGGGCGCAACAACTGCCCCACCAGGCCGTGGGGCATCGGCGTGTCGATCCCATAGGATGGCGGCATCGCGTCGGGCGGCAGATGGAACGTGCCGAACAGGCGGTCATAGACCGGCAGGGTCGAGGCATAGTTCCGGTCACGACGCGCGTCGTTGGCATGGTGCCAGCGATGGAATGCCGGGGTGGCGATCACCGATTCCAGCCAGCCGAAGCGACAGCGCAGATTGGCGTGGATGAAATACCCCCAGACCGTCGTCAGCACGATCACCGCCGCCGCCGTCATGTCCGCCGCACCAGCGCCGGCCAGCCCCAGCAGATAGACCGGCACCAAGCCGCAGATCCGGGTGAACATCATGTCCAGCGGATGCGCGCGGGTATTGGTCAGCCAGTCCACCTGCGTGCCGCTGTGATGGATCGCGTGGAACCGCCACAGGAACGGCACCCGGTGAGTCCAGCGATGGCCCCAGTACGAGCCGAACTCCCCCACCACCAGGATCGCCGCCAGCCGGGGCGCCAGCGGCAGGGCAGCGGCTGCATCGGTCACGACCGCGGGCACCAGGCCCCGCGCGGCGACGGCCAGCCAGGCCGAGATCGCCGCCAGCACTGCCGCGGTCAGCACGCCGTTGCCATAGAAATACCCGAGGTCGACCCAGAACTCGGCGCGCCGGACCGGCTGGTGGCGTTCGCCGAACCAGTGTTCCAGCGGGATGAACAGCGCGGTCAGCAGGAACAGCCACAGCGTCACCCGCGCGACATCCGTCAGCCAGGCGCTCGCCATCACCTGGCCCGCCATCGCCTCGATCGACGCCATCATGTGGCGGCCGCGCCGACGGCGGGGCGCAAACGGCCGGCGCGCCCGGTCATGCCCTACTTCGCGGGCTGCGCCGGCGCCGCCTTGCCGGTGAAGCCGTAATACGTCACCCGCGCCGCCTGCAGCGCCTTCCGCCGCAACTCGATGATCCCCGCCTGCGTCACGTCGCGTTCCAGTGCCAGGCGCGCATCCTCGAACGAAGGAGCCTGCACCTGCCGCCGCCCCTCGACCTTGATGATGAACCAGCGGTTGCCGCTGCGCACCGGAAATGCCGTGATCTGCCCGGGCGCGAGGGCAAATATCACCGACCCGAGTTCGGGGGCCAGCATGTCCAGCCGAGCATAGCCGAGGTCGCCACCGACGGCGGCGGTGCCATCCTTGCTGTGGTCGCGGGCCAGTTCGGCGAAATCGGCACCGTTCTGCAGGCGGTGGATCAGACTGTCGGCCTCGGCACGTTCATCCACCATGATGATGCGGGCCCGCACCTGGTCGGGTCCCGGCTTGCCGGCGACGACGCCGTCATACACCGCGCGCAGCGACCCCTCGGTCAGGTTGGGTGCCAGGGACCGGCGCAGCATCTCGTTCGCCAGCGCCTCGTCCCCGGCATTGCGCATGCGCCGCTGCATCACCAGGGACTTGTCCAGCCCCGCCGCCTCGGCCGCGGCCGCCAGCGCGCGCACCTGCGCGACCTGCACGATGGCGTTCTGCACCAGTTGCTGGAACGGCACCGCGCTGACGATCGACGGCAGTGACCGGATCGCATCCGCGACATCGCCGCGGGTGACGCTGCGCGATCCGATCTCGGCGATGATCGTGGTTGCCGTCCGGTCCAGCAGCGCGAGATTAGCGGCCAGCGTCGCCTCGGCGGCGAAGTCGGGCGGCGGCAGCCCTTCGATGGTGGTGGCGTCGGGCGCCTGCGCGCGCGCACCGGACGGGATCGGCAGCACACCCAGCGCCAGCAGCCCCCACGCCAGGGCGGCGCGTGGCATGCCCAACCGTCGGATCAGCAGTTCGGCCGCTCGGCGCGGGCCGGGGCGCGCCGGCGCCAGGCCAGGCCCACCAGGCCCAGCATCGCGGCGAGCATGATCGGCGCGGTGGGCGGTTCCGGCACCTGGGTCACCGACACGTTCGCCAGCAGGGCGAAGGGCGGAACGCCGGACGGCGTGCCCGCGGCCAGGAATGACAGGACCTGCGACGTGCTGGTGGCGACATAGTTGAACGTTTCGTTCATCCAGCCGGAAAACCCGTGATTGGCCACGTTGATGACCGATGTCGACTGCGTCGTCGCACCGAAGGTGACCGACCATTTGTCGGTCGTCGCGCCGTCGAAGCTGTATTGCTGCGCGCCGGCCCAGGCGAACGACACCGCATAGGTCGCGCCCACCACCAGGCCGCTGATCGTCTGGGTGATCGCGGCGGTGCCGAACGCGCTGTCCGCCGCGATGAAATTGCCGCCGGTGGGGCTCGCGTTGGTGAAGCCGTTGGCCGATGGAGTGGCACTGGCCGGGCTCCACAGGCTCAGGCTGCCATAGTTCCCGGTGGCCGATGTCGAGGTCGGCAGGAAGACATAATTGTATCCGGCGGGGCTGGACCACCCGGGCAGTGCCAGCGGCGCCGAGTTGTATCCGCCATACGTGCCGAACTGGAACGAGGTGGACCCGCCGGTGATGGCGAAGCTGCCATTGGTCACCAGGTTGGTCTGCGCGGCGGCGGGTCGCGGCGCGGCGACGGCCGCGGCAACAAGGACCAGGCCAAACACGCCGGCAAGACGGTGCGGAAAGGCGGAACGCGCAGCAGACGGCATCTCGTGAACTCCCGGACTACGGGGATGGCCGATCGATCCTGGCCATTCGACGCGCAAAAGGCGAGAAAATCATTCCAATTTACGGTTCGATGGCAGAAATTGGTACGAACCGGC
>CAYZKM010000652.1:0-2983 GCA_964478525.1 uncultured Bifidobacterium sp. | reverse complement strand
CCGGCGAGGTGCTGATGATGGCCTGGATGAACGCCGCGGCGGTGGCCGAGACGCTGGCGACCCGGCGCGTCTGTTACTACAGCCGCAGCCGCAAGGGGTTGTGGCGCAAGGGCGAGACATCCGGCCAGACCCAGCATCTGCGGGATTTGCTGGTGGATTGCGACGGCGACACGCTGTTGTTGCGCGTCCATCAGGATGGGGTGGCGTGCCATACCGGGCGGCGGAGCTGCTTCTTCCGCGCCGAGAGGGACGGGGCGCTGGTAACGGTTGCGGAACCGCTGGTCTCGCCCGAGGCGCTGTATGGCCCGGGCCACGGCCATGGCTGAGCAGACCCCGATCACGGTGCTGACCGGCTTCCTGGGTGCCGGCAAGACGACGCTGCTGAATGCGCTGCTGAAGCGGGCGGAGCTGGCGCGGACCGCCGTGCTGGTGAACGAGTTCGGCGAGATCGGGCTGGACCACCTGCTGGTGGAAAAGCTGGACGACAACACCGTGCTGCTGAATGCCGGCTGCCTGTGCTGCACGGTGCGCGGCGACCTGGCGCGGGTATTGCGTGAGATGCTGCCCCGCTGCCGGCTGGACCAGATCAGCCGGATCGTGATCGAAACCACCGGCCTGGCGGACCCCGCGCCGATCCTGGCCACACTGATGAGCGACCCGGTCGCCGCATCCGCCTATCGGCTGGATGGCGTGGTGACGGTCGTGGATGCGGTGAACGGGGAGCGGAACCTGGACACGCAGCAGGAGGCGGTGCGCCAGGTGGCGGTGGCGGACCGGATCGTGATTTCCAAGCCCGACCTTGCCGAGACGGCCGCGCTGCGGGCGCGGCTGCGGCGGCTGAATCCCGGGGCGGCGGTGCAGGAGGCGGTGGCCGGGGCGGTGGACCCGTCCTTCGTGCTGCATGCCGGGCTGTTCGAGCCCGGGCGGAAGATCCCCGACGTGGCGCGCTGGCTGGATGCCGAGGCGTTCGCCGCGGCCGAGGCCGAGGGGCATCACCACGGGCATCACCACGGGCACCATCATGGGGACGGTCATGGGGGGGATCACGGGGGCGATCATGGGGGGCATGATCCGAACCGCCATGATGCGCGGATCAGCGCGTTCTGCATCACGCTGGACACGCCTTTGCACTGGCAGGGCGTGGGCACCTGGCTGGAGATGCTGGTCGCCACGCAGGGCGCGAATCTGCTGCGGGTGAAGGGGATTCTGAACCTGGAAGGCCAGGCGCGCCCGGTGGCGATCCATGGCGTGCAGCACCTGATGCATCCGCCGGCGCTGCTGGCCGGCTGGCCCGAGGGCGATCCCCGCACCAGCCGGCTGGTGTTCATCACCCGCGACCTTCCGCGCGCGGTGATCGAGGACGGGTTGCGCGCGTTCGAGGCCGCGGCGGGGTAGGGGGCCGCACGCGGTGGTTGCCTCGGCGGGGGTGCGGCGGGTATGACGGGATTATGGGAATAAGTTCCGCATTCACTGTCCGCACCGCCTCCAGGAATCCGGGTACGCCGGGCGCCAGGGTTCGGGGGAGCAGGATTTTTGTACGGTCCTACCCCATGCCCCGTGAGGAATCGCCCTCGGCCAGGCCGGGACAGGGGCGCCACTGCGTCATGCAGAAGGCGCGCCGCGATTTTTGTACGGTCCTACCCCATGTCCCGTGAGGAATCCCGATCCGCCAGGTTGGGACGCCAGGCCGGGACGGTGTTGAGAAGGGCAAACGATGGTCGCCAGTAATGGCTTTGCCGCCTTTCTGCGCGAGCAGCTCGCCCCGCTCGGCCACGTCACAATGCGGCGCATGTTCGGCAAGACCGGCGTGTTCTGCAATGGATTGATGCTTGGGATGGTCGCCGATGACACGCTTTACTTCCGGGTCGATGACCATAACCGGACAGCCTTCGACGAAGCCACGTCGGCCCCGCCCCTCAACTACGAGAAGCAAGGTCACACGATCGATCTGGCCTTCTGGGCCGCGCCGGAGCGGCTGCTGGACGAGCCGGATGAGTTCGTTGCGTGGGCGCGCCTCGCGCTGGCGGCTGCCAGGCGGGTCGCGGCAGAGAGACAGCGGACGGGATTGCGGCGGAAGCCCGGGTCACGGTCGACATAGAGCATGATCACGCTGAGCGGAATCGTGGCAGCGGGTGAATCATGCGATCAGACACAGAGCATGATCCCGCTGAGCGGAACCGTGGCAGCGGGTGAATCATGCGATCAGACAATAAGATAGCGCGCGCTGACCGTTTACGGTCAGCCGGAAAGCGCGCTAGCCACCGCTCCCATGCGGCCAACAGGAGGCGTCCCATCAGCCTGGCTGCGATCAAGGACCGGGGGACCATGATTTTTGTACGGTCCTACCCCATGTCCCGTGAGGAATCGCCCTCGGCCAGGCCGGGACAGGGGCGCCACCGAACACCGCCCACCCGCCCCCGTGACCGGCGTGACCCGTCAGACGATCTTCGTGCGCACCGTCCCGACGCCCGCGACCACACCCTCCAGCACGTCCCCGCGCTGCACCGCCGCCACACCCTCGGGCGTGCCGGTATAGATCAGGTCCCCCGGCGCCAGCTTCACCAACCCCGACAGATAGGCGATCGTTTCCTGCACGTTCCAGATCATCGCGTTCAGGTCCGAACTCTGCACGACCTTGCCGTTCACCTTCAGCTCGATCAGCCCCGCGCCGGGGTGCCCGATCCTGGATGCCGGCACCATCAGCCCGATCGGCGCCGAGTGGTCGAAGCCCTTGCCCATGTCCCAGGGCTTGCCTTCCTTCTTGGCGGCGTTCTGGAGGTCGCGGCGGGTCATGTCGAGCCCGGCGGCGTAGCCCCAGACATGGGCGAGCGCCTGATCGGCCGGGATGTCCTTGCCGGGCTTGCCGATGGCCACGACGAGCTCCATTTCGTGGTGCAGGTCCTTGGTCATGGCCGGATAGGGCATGTCGGCGCCGCCGGTCACCAATGCGTCGGCCGGCTTGCAGAAGAAGAACGGGAGTTCG
>CAYZKM010000651.1:0-2997 GCA_964478525.1 uncultured Bifidobacterium sp. | reverse complement strand
AGGATCGGCAGGCCCAGGGTCACGCTGACGGTCTTCTCGAAGTACATCATCTTGGCCGCGATGTGCCCCTGGTCGTGATACAGCGACAGCACCGCGTCATACCGGCCGATCCGCGCCAGATGGAAGACGCTGTCCGCCGGCACCGGGCCGCTGATGTGCAGGCCGCGGGCGCGGGCGGCGGCGATGGCGGCCTTGATGGCGTCGATCTCCTCGCGGCCGAACATCCCATCCTCGCCCCCGTGCGGATTGAGCGCGGCCACCGCCAGGTGCGGAGCGTCATAGCCCAGCTGCCGCAGCGCCTTGACGCAGCTGTCGATGCCCCGCTCCACCAGCGGGGCGGTGATCAGTTCGCACGCGCGGGCCAGCGAGACATGGCGGGTCAGGAAGAAGATCTTCAACCCGCTGATGGTGAACATCGTCATCTCTTCCTTGGCGCCGGTATGTTCGGCGAACATCTCGGTATGGCCAATGAAGGGGATCTTCGCCGCCTGCAGCGATTCCTTGTTGATCGGCGCCGTCACCACGCCGGCGACCCGCTCGGCCATCGACAGCGCGATCGCCGCGCGGATCGCGGCATAGGCCGCCTGCCCGCCCAGCGGCTGCACCTGCCCGATGCGCAGCGCGTCGGGGTCGGCGCTGTCCTGGTGCATCACGTCGATCACGCCGGGGGCGTCGGCCATCGCCTCGGGCCCGGGGATGCGGTTCAGCCGAGCGGTCAAGCCGCAGGCGGACAGGGCGCGGTCCAGGATGCGGGCATCGCCGATGACGAAGGTCCGCGATGCCGCCCGCACCTGGTCCGACAGGGCGGCGCGGACGCAGATTTCCGGGCCGATGCCGGCCGGGTCGCCCATGGTCGCTGCCAGGATCGGTCGCTGCGTCATCTCGGGGCCTCCTGTGATGGGGCTCCATTGTGCCGGCGCCGGGCCGGGAATGCCAGCGTAACGGCGGTGTGGTAGTGTCTTGAGGCCTGTCTCGACAGGCGGCCTGCACGAACGGCCAGTTCGGGCGCGAGGCCCGCGGCGGCGGTCCACCGCCGTCGCGGTCCTGGATGTCGGCGGCATGGATTTGCAGTTTGAGGGCCCGGCCGCACAGCCCCTTACGCGATCATGCCGGATACGTTTCGAGACGGACTCTCCGCCCGATCGAGACCACATCTTTTATGGAACGTAAACGACGCTAGCGCGCTTTCCGGCTGACCTTGGTGAGGCAGGGGGCGGCGACGGTCGCGACCTATGGCTATGACGCGCAGGGCCGGCGCAAGATCAAGGCGGTGGGGGCCTCGACGACGGTCTATGTCACCGATGCAGACAACCGGGAGGTGCTGGAGTATGATGGCAGCTCGGGCGCGGTGTTGCGATGGCATGTGTTCGGGCAAGGCGTGGATGATGTGCTGAACCAGGTGAACTTGGCAGGCAGCCGGCTGACCATGATCCCCGACATTCAGGGATCGGTGATTGCAACGCTCGGCTCCGGGGCTGGCGCACTGATGAAGGCCGGATATCTGGCGTTCGGGGAGAACCCGAGCATGGTCAGCGGCTGCAGGGGCAGGAGCTACAGTTGTCACCAACCTCGCCGAGAGAAAACCAGCCTTTCAGGACGTTGCAACGGGGGCGCTTGTGGGCGGTCTGGCGCCCGTGCTCAGCGGTGAGGCTGCTCTTGTCGGTATGGGTGCCGCTGCGGCGAGAGGACTGCCCGCGCTCACAAATTCCGTAATGGCAGCCCAGACTGGGATTGGGGGTGTGCTGGGTACTGCGGCCACGAGCCTCGCGCCGCCGGCGAACTCGAACATCCCAACCACAGGTTTGTACATTGGAGCTGGTGCATTGGACTTCGGCAATCAGAAGATGAAGTGACGCCCCGCTTGGAGAAGCACATATTCAAGTACAGCCGTTCGACGATGCTGACCACGGACTGGGGTGTGGTCATCATCGTCCTGGTCATCGCTCTTGGGACTTGGATTATCTACACCGGTGAAGTGACCGGCGGTGTTCTGGTCATCTCGATCGGCTGCGGCCTGTTCGTTCCGCTCTACATCAACGCCAAGTTGACGCTTTCACCTCTGTGCGTGGACGATGAGGGCATTACGGTAACCACGTTCGGCTGCACTTGGAAGTCCATGAAGTGGCGCGACGTGAGGGAAGTGCGCTCCTCGCAATGGACTAATCCTGGATCTTCAAAGCCAACGCGGAGATATTTCATCTATTCGACCAGTGGCGAGCGCCTTTACCTGAGGAAAGGTGGCCCTATCGTGTTCGACGAGACGATCATCGACTTGGGATTACTGCTTGACATCCTCCGCGAAAAAAGTCGCCTGCACGGCTTCGTCGTTGCTCTCCTTGAGGAGTGATGGATGTTGTTCCTTCGTGGAGGCCTCGCTGAGGCTCCCGACGAGCTTGAGCGGGCAGCGACCGGTAACGTGAGGACGATGTTCCCCGTTCCGATCACGGGAAGCCAAGGCCCGCAAAGCTTTAACGGCAGTTCTGGGTCAGGATTCATTCCCGCAAGCGCCTCGACATCGTCGGGAAACTTGACGGGATCGGACCAGAATGGCTTCACTCCGACTGCCGCAGGAACGGCGTCGGGAAGCCCATCATCCAGCATGAAGTAGGATTGCATATGGCACGGAGGCTGGTTCTCAGATGGCGCGAGAGCTAACCCTGATCAGCGATATCAAGGAGGACAGCGAAGGTATCACGCTGGCCCGTGATCTCGATGGTCGAAGCCGGCTATGCTCGCTGTTTCAGACGCATGGGGGCGAAGTGGCTGTCCGGCTGGATGGTCTCTGGTATGTCGTTCCAGGGGAGTGGGTCCCTCATGTGAGGCAAATCAGGTGGTGTGGTGACACAGAGGCGGTTGTTTGGCCGATCTCCTCTGCTATTGAGGGCGGCCCCTACATCGGCACGGTAGGGGCCTCGGGGGTTTCTGTCATAGCATCGGCCTACCCACTGGACGTGTTCGCGGACAACGGTTTTGTTGTCCCGACGTTCTCAGAGGAGC
>CAYZKM010000650.1:0-3005 GCA_964478525.1 uncultured Bifidobacterium sp. | reverse complement strand
CCGCGACGCTGACGCAGCGCGGGTCCGTCACGCTGGCGGCCAATGTCCAGTATGTCTGGCCGCACGCCAATCGCCGCTTCCTGTATGCGGCGACCAGCAACGGCGCATCGGGCATCGGCGGTCCGGCGGGCGACCGGCATCATGTCTCGGCCCTGCGCATCGACCCCGCCACGCGGGCGCTGTCGCCGCACGGGGAACCGGTGCCGCTGCCCAGCCGGCCGATCCACATGGCCACCGACATCCCGTCGGACCATATCCTGGTGGCCTTCAACAACCCGAGCGCGGTGCGCGTCTATCGCGTCAATCCCGACGGCAGCGCCGGGGCGGAAATCGTCCCGCCCGCCCCGGTCGATTGCGGCATCTTCCCGCACCAGATCCTGGCCACGCCCGACAACCGCCTGGTCCTGGTGCCCGCCCGCGGCCATGATGCCAGACGCGCGGTGGCCGAGGTGCCGGGCGCGCTGAAAGTCTACCGGTTCGAGAATGGCCGCCTGACCCTGCTCGACTCCCCCGCCCCCGGCGGCGGCTATGGCTTCGGCCCGCGGCACCTGGATTTCCATCCGACGCAGCCCTGGGTCTATGTCGCGCTGGAGCGGCAGAACGCGCTCGACATGTTCGAGCGCCGCGGCGACGCGATCGCCCCGATGCCCACGTACCGGGAGAATACGCTGGCCGGACCGCCGCGCCCGGGCATCCACCAGGTGGTGGGGACGGTGCATGTGCATCCGAACGGGCGGACGGTCTATGTGGCGAACCGCGCGTCCGACACGGTGACGGTGGACGGGCGGGGGCTGTTCGCGGGCGGGGAGAACGCGATCGCCGTCTGTGCCATCGACCAGCGCACCGGGCGGCCCACGGTGATCCAGCACGCCGACACCCAGGGCATCCACCCCCGCACCTTCCATATCGACCCCAGCGGGCGGCTGATGGTGGTGGCGCATATCATGGGCCACGACGTGCTGCGCGGCGATGCGGTCAGCCGGGTGCCGACGCGGCTGACGCTGTTCCGCATCCATGATGACGGGACGCTGCACTTCGCCCGCACCTGCGACATCGACGCCGGGGGGCGGCTGATGTGGTGGATGGGGATGGTGGGGTTCTGACGGCGGGGTCCGACGGGGGGGTCTGACGGGGGGCGGGCTACCGCACCCCGCTCGGCCACAGCACCACGCGCAGGGTCTGCAGCAGGATGATCACGTCGAACAGGATCGAGAAGTTCTTCACGTAGTACAGGTCATAGCTCAGCTTCGAGCGGGCATCGTCGATCGACGCGCCGTACGGGTAGTTGATCTGCGCCCAGCCGGTCAGCCCGGCCTTCACCATGTGGCGTTCGTTGTACAGCGGGATCGCCTCGGCCAGTTCCTTGATGAAGATCGGCCGTTCGGGGCGCGGCCCGACGAACGACATGTCGCCGCGCAGGATGTTGACCAGTTGCGGCAGTTCGTCGATGCGCGATTGCCGCAGGAAGGTGCCCACCCGGGTGATGCGGTTGTCCTGCTGTGCGGCCCAGACGGCGCCCTGCGCCTCGGCATCCGCGCGCATGGTGCGCAGCTTCATGATCTTGAAGGTGCGCCCGCCGATGGTCACACGTTCCTGCCGGTACAGTACCGCGCCGGGGCTGTCCAGGCGGATCGCCACCATCGCCGCCAGCAGCAGGGGCGCGGTGAAGAACAGCACCAGGCTGCTGGCCACCAGGTCGAACGCCCGCTTCAGGAAGCGGTCCATCGCGCCGAAGGTGAAGCCGTCCGAGAAGACCAGCCAGCCCAGCTCCATCCGCTTCAGGTCGATGCGGCGGATTTCCTTCTCGACGAAGGACAGGTACTGCACCACCGGATACCCCGCGGTCTTGCAGTCCAGCAGCCGGCGCAGGTCCATGCCGCGCCGTTCGTCGGGGGCGACCACGATCTGGTCCGGCTCGGTTTCCCGCGCCGCCGCCAGCACGTCCAGCGCCTCGCCGGTCATGATGCGCACCGCCGGATCCTCGACCAGGCGCGGGTCGGCCGGCCCGAAATTCGGCTGGTGCAGGAAGATGATGTCATAGTGCAGGCTGCCGCCTTCCTGCGTCAGCATGTGCCGCAGGTCCCATGCGCGCAGCCCCGCGCCCACCACCAGCAGGCGGCGATGCAGGATGCGCCGGCGGACCAGCATGTCGATGGCGATGCGCGAGGCGAAGGCGCACAGCGTGAAGCAGACGGACGCCAGGGCGAACACCAGCGCCTGGTCGCGCCCGCCCAGCGGCGCCACCTTGGGCAGCAGCAGCGCCGGCAGCATCGAGCCGATGATCGCCACCGCGCAGCCCATGCCGACGACCAGCGGCACCCGGGTCAGCGATCGCCCGGTCTCCAGGATCGCATCGCGCCGGTACAGACCCATGGCATACAGCACCAGCAGGTCCGCCGCCGGATACAGATAGCCGCGCACGTCGCCGGGGCGCAGGAACAGCTCGCTGAAATCCGGACGCCCGGCCCACAGCACCAGCGGCCAGCTTATCAGCACCAGCAGCGCGTCCAGCACGAACAGTGCGGACCCGGTGGTCGCGATAGAGAAATTCAGTCGTCTCATGCCAGATCGGCCCGGTAGGACGCGACAATCCGCCCCCCGGGCATGTCAGGCCACCGCACGATTCCTGATCTGCCCAGCGTCACGGTGCCGCCCTTCGTTGGCCTCCAGGATGATGGAGTGACGAAACAGCCGCAACATATATCGTCACATCTCACCGGATTGTTTCAGCTGATCGTTTCCCGCCCCATCTCCAGGAATTTCTCCCGCCGGCGCGCCCGCAGCGCCATCCCCTCGATGCCCGCCAGCGCCAGCAAGGCCGCCTGCACCGCCTCGTCCACCGCCCGGATCGTCGCCGCCGGATCGCGCTGCGCCCCGCCCAGCGGCTCGGCGATCACGGTGTCGACCAGCCGCAGCTTCTTCAGGTCGTCGGCGGTCAGCCGCAGCGCCTCGGCCGCGGTGGCCGCCTGCGCCGCGTCCCGCCACAGGATCGATGCGCAGCCCTC
>CAYZKM010000649.1:0-3009 GCA_964478525.1 uncultured Bifidobacterium sp. | reverse complement strand
GAATACGCGATCGATCGTTTCGCCATGGAGGTGAAACGCCAGCTCGATGTGCTGGACAGGCGGCTGGCGGACAGCGAATACCTCGCCGGCAGCGACTACACGATCGCCGACATCGCGACCTTTCCCTGGTATGGCGGCCTGGTGAAGGGGTGGAGCTATGACGCCGCCGAATTCCTGCAAGTGCAGGACTACAGGAACGTCCAGCGCTGGGCGGATGTGATCCTGCGCCGACCGGCCGTTCAGCGCGGCCGTATGGTCAATCGTGTGCGCGGCGAGCCATCGGAACAGCTGCATGAACGTCATGACGCGAGCGACTTCGAGACGAAGACCCAGGACAAGCTGACGGGCGCGCGCTAGAGCGCTTTCCGGCAATCGTACAGCAAAGGATAGCACAATGGCCGAAAGTCTTTCGAAGCAGCTGGCCGATTACCGTGCCGGCTGGAGGGAACGCGTTTCCTCCGACCGTCAGGCATCGATGGACCAGCACGTCGCGCATCTCGCGGCATCCGGCATCGAACGCAGCGCCAGGCAGGTCGGCGATCGTGCGCCGGCCATCAGCCTGCGCGATCAGCATGGCGCGATGTTCGACATCGCCACCCTGCTTGCCAAAGGCCCCGTCGTCGTCACCTTCTACCGCGGCGGCTGGTGCCCGTTCTGCAACCTGGAACTCAAGGCCTATCAGGCGGAACTGCCCCGCATCCTGGCGGCGGGCGCGCACATGGTGGCGATCAGCCCGGAAAAGCCTGATGATACCGTCAGCACCGCCGAGAAGAACGCGCTGACCTTTCCGGTTCTGAGTGATGTCGGCCAGGCCGTCGGGAAGGCATTCGGCGTGGTCTATGCCTTCACCGACAGCGTCCGCCAGGTCTATGACGGGTTCAAGCTGGACATTCCCGCGAAGAACGGCACGCCGGATGACTGGTCGCTGCCGCTGTCGGCGACCTATGTGATCGGAGCCGACGGGGTGATCCTGTTCGCTGATACCCGCGTCGACTACCGCGAACGCACCGACCCCAGGGACGTGGTGCAACTGCTGGAGCGTCGTGCGGCGGCCGAGTGAATTCCAACGCGCCTGATCTTGCCATTGCCGAGCGGGCGGGAGTGTCCTAGTCTCCCGCCCCGAATTCAGGACCGTCCGTGACAGGTGTCACCGACGGCCGGAATCGAGGAAGAGACTCGTCATGTCGATCCGTACGCTCGCCGAGGCGATTTCCCATTATGGGCATGAAGCCTATCTTCTCACGGTCGCCAAGGATGGTCCGCATACCAGCACCGTGACGGTCAAGCTGCAGGACACACGCATCGCCTGCAGCGTCGGCAAGTCCGCGGCACGGAACATCACGGATGCGCCCAACGTGTCGCTGTTCTGGCCACCGACCGAGCCTGGCGGCTATGCCCTGATCGTCAATGGAACGGCGACCAGCGAAAACCAGCCGACAGGTGTGGTGCGCGCGGAAATCGCCCTGACGAAATCGGTGCTGCATCGCCCGGGTCCGAGGCCCGCCGACAGCGATGGGCCATGCGCATCGGATTGCCGCCCGCTGAAGCGGTGATGTTTCAAGCGTAACCGGCGACCGCCTGCGCCTACCGCGTCAACCCCACCACCATCCGCGCGGCACCCGCCGCCACGCGTGTGATCGCGGCCACGTCCACGGCACCTGGCCAGCGATCCTGCGGCAGGTGAAACAGCGGATTCGTCCCCACCAGCGTCACATACCGCCCGCCCGCCAGGTGGATGTCCCGCGTCTCTCCGCTGGGCACCTGCGATACCGGCGCCATGTCATCCGCCGCCCGCCCCGCCGCGGTCAGCGCCTGCTGCATCGCCACCCGCAGATCCCCCGACGCCGACATGATCGACAGCCGCCCGCCCACCGCGCCGATATTCGCGCCATAATGAACCCAGCTCGCCTGCCCCCGACGCTCCCACCCCGGGCGATGGGCCAGGAACGCATCCAGCCCCAGATGCCCCAGCTCGTGCCCGCTATTGGCGGTGAACACCACATCACAGCCGGGGCGGTCGGACAGCAGCGCGCGCAGCGTTTCCAGCCAGCAGACGATCCCGCCACCCCGCTCGGACGTCGACTGCCACCACGCGCTGCGCGGCGTCATCACCACCACGGGCGGCCGGCTGCGGTCATGGCCCGGCAGCGTCACCTCGACATTGCGGGCCAGTGCCCGCCGCCGCTCGCTGCGCAGCACCAGCCGAGCCGAATGGCCGCGTGCGATGGCGGCCATGATCGCGGGGGCGTCCTCGCTCGACACATGCATCGCCGGCGCCCCATAGGGACGATCGAACTGCTCGGCGTTCAGCAGCCCGAGGCCAGGCTGGTCGCCCTGGCACAGGATCACCAGGGCGCTGTGGGACCGCTCCTCCCGCATCTGCCGGTAGTGGCGGCCATACACCGCGCGCGGGCTGAGTTCGGCCACCGCGATCGGTGCCGCGCTGCCCAGCAGGCCGATGGGGCCGGCAATATCGCAGTCGGCGGGGGCGTCGAAGACGGGGACGCCGGCGATGGCGACGCCGTCGATTTCCAGCATCGCCTCGATCGGGTCCAGCCGGTCCAGCGGGAATTCGTGGATGACGGGGTCCGCGCCCAGGGATGCGGCGACGCCGGCCAGCCATTCGGCGCCGGCATTGTCGCCGTCGGTGCCGGTGCGGTGAGTCCCCTGCCCGTCCCAGGCCTGCAGCCAGGCTGCCGCATCGCTCGTCATCCCACCACTCCGATCGCGCCCAGTGCCGCCGCGGCACCCAGGATCAGCAGCGGGTGCCATCTGGTGAAGGTGAACGCCGCCCACGCCGCGGCGGCGACCGCGATGGTGCTCCAGCCGATCGCGGTGGCACGGATCAGCAGCGCGGCGGACGCCATGATCAGCCCTGCCGTCACCGGCAGCAAGCCCGCCTGCACGGCCCGCCGCCAGGGGGCGTCGCGAAACCGGTACCAGGCGCCGGCCACCAGCCAGGTCAGCACCGATGACGGGGCGGCCACCGCCAGGGTAGAGGCCACGGCG
>CAYZKM010000648.1:0-3011 GCA_964478525.1 uncultured Bifidobacterium sp. | reverse complement strand
CCATCATGATGGCGTTCTTCTTGACGATGCCCATCAGCAGGATGATGCCGATCATGGCAATGATCGACAGGTCGGTGCCGGTCCACCACAGCGCCAGCAGCGCCCCCAGCCCAGCCGACGGCAGGGTGGAAATGATGGTCAGCGGGTGCAGCAGACTCTCGTACAGCACGCCCAGCACGATGTAGATCGAGATCAGCGCCGCGGCGATCAGCAGCGGCTGGCTGGACAGGGACGTCTGCAGCCAGCGCGCGTTGCCCGCGAACTCCCCGCGCACGGTCTCGGGCATGCGCAGTTCGCGCACCGCGGCTTCCACCGCGTCCGTCGCATCGCCCAGCGCCATGCCGGGGGCCAGGTTGAAGCTGATGGTCGATGCCGGCAGTTGCCCCTGGTGACGCACCGCCAGCGGCGCCGAGGCCGGCACGAAGCGCGCCAGGGCCGACAGCGGGATCTGCCGCCCGTCCGAGGCGCCGACATAGATCCGGTCCAGCGACGAGGGATCGGTCTGCAATGCCGGATCGACCTCCAGCACCACCATGTACTGGTTGCGCTGCGTGTAGATCTTCGAGATCTGGCGCTGGGAGAACGCGTTGTTCAGCGCGTTGTCGATGTCGATCACCCGCACGCCCAGCCTGGCGGCCGCGTCGCGGTCGATGGTGACATCCATCTGCGGGCCGGCCCGGTCCTGGTCGGACGTCACATCGACGATCCCCGGCGTCTGGCGCAGGCGTTCCTGCAGCACCAGGGTCCATTGGCGCAGCTCGTTCAGGTCCTGGCTGATCAGCGCGTACTGGTATTGCGACCCGCCGCTGCGCCCGCCGCCGCGCAGATCCTGTGCCGAGAACAGGAAGGTCTGGATCCCCTGCACCTGCGCCAGCTTCGGGCGCAGCCGAGCGATCACTGCCTCGGAGGAGATCTTGCGCTCCGCCAGCGGCTTCAGGCTGAGCGTCATGCTGCCGCGATTCATCGCGCTCCACCCGTTCGCGACACCGATGGTGGACGAGACGGCCTGGACCGCGGGATCGCCCAGGATGATATCGACGGCGGCGCGCTGGCGATCCTCCATCGTCTGGAACGAGATGTCGGGATCGGCAAGCGTGGAGCCGACGACGATGCCGGTGTCCTGCAACGGCAGGAAGCCCTTGGGCACGACGGTATAAAGCCGCACCGTCAATACAATCGTCAACAGCGTGACCAGCAGCATCAGCCCGTGATGCGCCAGCGCCCAGCGCAAGGTTATGGCATAGACGCGCTGCATCGCCTGCTGGCCCCATTCCAGGGCACGCCAGAACCGGCCCGCCGGGGCCTCGATGTCGGACGGACGCATATACACGCCGCATATCATCGGCGTCAGCGACAGCGACACCACGGCGGACACCGCGATGGCCAGGGTCAGGGTGACGGCGAATTCGTGGAACAGCCGGCCCAGCAGCCCGCCCATGAAGATCAGCGGGATGAACACCGCGACCAGGCTGATGCTGATCGACAGCACGGTGAACCCGATCTGGCGCGCGCCGACCAGCGCCGCCTGCATCGGGGTCAGGCCCTTCTCCATGTGGCGGACGATGTTCTCGATCATCACGATCGCGTCGTCGACCACGAAGCCCACGGAAATAGTCAGCGCCATCAACGAGAAATTGTCGATCGTGAAACCGAAGAACCACATCCCGGCCAGCGTCCCGCAAATCGACAGCGGCACGGTCACCACGGCCGCAATGGTCGGCACCGCTCGGCGCATGAACAGCAGGACCACCAGCACGACCAGGGCGATCGAGATCAGCATGGTGATCTGGATGTCCATCACATTGGCACGGATCGTCGCGGTGCGGTCGGCGATGACGGTGATCTGGATATCGGGCGGCATCCAGGCGGTCAGCTGCGGCAGCAGCGCCTGGACGCGATCGACGGTCTCGATGACGTTGGCGCCGGCCTCCTTGGTGATCGACAGCAGGATCGCCGGGGTCTTCCCGCTCCAGGCGGCCAGGCGGACATTGGCCACGCTGTTCACCACGGTCGCGACATCGGACAGGCGCAGGATGGCCCCGCCCTCGGTCTTGATGATCAGCGGGCGATAATCCGCCGCCTGGCTGATCTGGCTGTTCAGCCCGATGGTCTCGGCCCGGCGCCCGCCCTCGAACCCGCCGGTCGCACCCAGCACGTTGGCGCCGCGGATGGCGGCGTAGACGTCCTGGCCCGACAGCCCGGCGGCGGCCAGGCGCACGGGATCGAGCTGCACGCGCACCGCCGGCTTCTCGGCGCCGTTGACCGTGACCTGTGACACGCCGTCCACCTGTGCGAGGCGCTGCGCCAGCACGGTGTCCACCGCGTCATAGATCTGCGCCGTCGACAGCGTGTCCGACGACAGCGCCAGGGTCAGGATCGGCGCATCGGCGGGGTTGAACTTGCGGTAGTACGGCCGGCGCGGCAGGTCCGACGGCAGGTCCGACGTCGCGGCGTTGATCGCCGCCTGCACATCATGCGCCGCGCCATTGATGTCGCGGCTGATGTCGAACTGCACCACGATCGAGGAATTGCCGACGGTCGAGGTCGAGGTCACCTCGGTCACGCCGGCGATCTCCCCCAGCCGCCGCTCCAGCGGCGCGGCGATCGAGGCCGCCATGGTTTCCGGATCGGCGCCGGGCCGCCCGGCCATCACCACGATGGTGGGGATGTCGACCCGCGGCAGGGCGGACACCGGCAGGAAGCGATAGGCGACGATCCCCGACAGCAGCAGCCCGATCGCCAGCAGCACGGTGGCGACGGGGCGCGCGATGAAGATGGCCGAGAAGCCCATCGCGCTACTCTGCCGGGGCGGGCGCGCCGCCGGGACGCGCGAAGCGGGCCCGCAGCCGCTCGAACGCCAGGTAGATCGCCGGCGTCGTGTACAGCGTCAGGAACTGCGACAGCAGCAGCCCGCCGATGATCGTCACCCCCAGCGGCCACCGCAACTCGGCCCCTGCCCCGTGGCTCAGCACCAGCGGCACCGCGCCCAGCAGCGCGGCCATCGTCGTCAT
>CAYZKM010000647.1:451-3014 GCA_964478525.1 uncultured Bifidobacterium sp. | reverse complement strand
AAGCCCACGGCCTTGGTCAGGTCCAGGATCAGCGTCACGACGGCGCCGACGGCGAACTGCCATTCGAAGCGGAACCAGATATAGACCAGGATCATCCCCAGGCTGACCGCCAGCGCCGTCATGCCCTGGCGGAACAGCTCGGCCGACACCGTCGCGCCCACCGCGTCGGTGCGCACGATCCGGGAACCCGGGATGGCCTTCTCCAGCGCGAGCCGCACCTTGGTGACCGCCTGCTGCGTGGCGGTTTCCGACGGCTGTGCCTCCAGCCGGATCAGCACATCGGTCGCCTCGCCGAAGCGCTGCACGCCTTGGGCGTTGATGCCGTCGGCCGACAGGGCGGACCGGATCAGGCCGAAATCGGCCGGCCCGGGGGTCCGCACCTCCATCACCACGCCGCCCGAGAAGTCGATGCCCAGATGCGGCCCGGGGTAGAAGAACAGGATGATCGAGGCGATGGACAGCACGGCCGAGACCAGAAGCCCCGCGAACCGGCCGCGCATGAACTGGATGCGCGTATTGTCCGGGGCCAGGCGAAGGGCGGGTTTCAGGAACATGATGTGCCTCAGACCGGAAGCATCTTGGGGCGGGTGCGGGCATACCAAGTCGACACCAGCAGCCGCGTCAGCATCCAGTTGGTGAACAGGGTCGTCACGATGCCCACGGTGATGGTGACGGCAAAGCCGCGCACCGGACCGGAGCCGAAGGCGAACAGCATGACATGCGACAGGAACGAGGCGGCGTTCGAATCGAAGATGGTGCTGAACGCGCGGGAAAACCCGTGTTCCAGCGCCGACAGCGGCGGGCGTCCGGCGCGGGTTTCCTCGCGGATGCGTTCATTGACCAGGATGTTCGCATCGACCGCGACCCCCAGCGTCAGCAGGATGCCGGCCATGCCGGGCAGGGTCAGCGTCGCCTCCAGCAGCGACATGATCGCCAGCATCAGGATCAGGTTGACGACCAGGGCGACATTCGCGAACCAGCCGAACAGCCCGTAGAACACGCCCATGAACAGGATGACCAGCACGAAGCCGATGGCCAGCGACAGGCCGCCGGCGCGGATGCTGTCCGCGCCCAGTTCCGGACCGACGCTCCGCTCCTCCACCACCGTCAGCGGCGCCGGCAGCGCGCCGGCGCGCAGCAGCACCGCCAGGTCGTTGGCGCTGGCGGCATTGAACGATCCGCTGATCTGGCCGCGCCCGGCGGTGATCGGCTCGCGGATCACCGGGGCCGAGATCACCTTGTCGTCCAGCACGATGGCGAAGCGGCGGTTGACGTTGGCGCGGGTGATGTCGGCGAAGCGCCGAGCGCCCACCGAGTTGAACTGGAAGTTCACCACCCATTCCGCGGTCTGCGGGTTGGTGCCCGCACGGGCATCCGTCAGGTCGGCGCCGTCGACATCGACGCGCTTGCGCACCGCCACGCGTTCGCCCGGACGGTCCTGCAGGGGCAGGAACTCCACGCCCGGCGGGGCGACGTTGCTGGTCGAGGCGCTGGCGGTTTCATCCACCAGGCGGAAGGTCATGTGGGCGGTCTTACCCAGCAGCTGCTTGATCCGGTTCGGATCGTTGATGCCGGGCAATTGCACGATGATGCGCGACCCGCCCTGCTGGGCGATGTGCGGCTCCACCACGCCGGTCTCGTCGATGCGGCGGCGGACGATCTCGATCGACTGCTCGATCGCGCCCTTGGCGCGGGCAGCCAGAGCAACCGGCGACAGCGTCAGGGTGATCGTCCCGTCCGGGGTCGATTCGATGGCAAGATCCGGCGTGTTGGCGGACCCGGTCGGGCTGATCAGCTTGCGCAGCGCGGCGACCGCGATGTCGGTCTGCGTGGCGTCGCGCAGCTTCACCAGGACGCGGTTCTGGTCCGGCTGCGACTCCAGCGTCTGATAGAAGATGCCGGGGCGGCCGGACTGGGACGCGGTCGCCTGCACGGGGCGCAATTCCTGGCGGACGCCGTCGACCAGGCTTTCCAGCTTCTCCTTGATCACCGCCTTCATGTCGACTTCCAGCAGCAGGTAGCTGCCGCCCTGCAGGTCCAGGCCGAGATGGACGGTGCGCCACGGCATCCACGACGCCGGCGCGTGCATCACGTTGGGGATGCACAGAAGCAGCCCAAGAAAGCAGGCGCCCAGAATGGCGGCGGTCTTCAGGCGGCTGAAATACATCATGGGCGGGCGGCCGGGCTCCTGGTCGTCGGCAATGCCGGCGCGACCGGCGCGGCCCCTATGCGCCGGGCGTCGCTTGCTTGTCCAGTGTTGGCGAGGATTTTCTGCGTGCCGCGGGCAATGGCGCCATCAGGCAGCCCGCCCGCCCCCCTCGCTTGACCGCCGCCCCGGCCCGCCGTCCAATCCCGGCCCATGGCAGGGGAAGGTCCGCGCATGAAGATCACCATCTATGGGGCCGGCGCCATCGGCGGGCACCTGGCCGTGCGCCTGCATCGCGCCGGGGCGGATGTGTCGGTGATCGCCCGCGGCGCGCACCTGACGGCGATCCGCGCGCAGGGGGTGACGGGGCACGCGGTGGACAGCACCCACCGCGCGCGGGTCACGGCCACCGGCGAT
>CAYZKM010000647.1:0-441 GCA_964478525.1 uncultured Bifidobacterium sp. | reverse complement strand
GCAGGATGCGGTGTTCGTCACCGTCAAGGCCCCCGCCCTGGCGCAGGTCGCCGCCGGCATCGCCCCGCTGCTGGGCCGCGACACCCCGGTGGCCTTCGTCATGAACGGCATCCCCTGGTGGTATTTCATCGGCCTGCCCGGCCCGCACCGGGACAAGCCCCTGCCCCGGCTCGATCCCGGCGACACGCTGCGCCGCGCCCTGGGGCCAGGCCGCGCGCTGGGCGGGGTGGTGTATTCCGCGAGCGCGGTGATCGCTCCGGGTGTCATCGAGGTGGAACAGCCCAGAAGCCGCGTCATCCTGGGCGAGCCCGACGACACGCCATCGGACCGCGTGCGCACCCTAACCGGCCTGATCACCGCCGGCGGCATCAGCGGCGAGGCAAGCTCGGCCATCCGCACCGAGATCTGGAACAAGCTGATCAGCAACCTCGCCGGCGGCAC
>CAYZKM010000646.1:0-3022 GCA_964478525.1 uncultured Bifidobacterium sp. | reverse complement strand
TCGTCCACCCGGCCGAGGCCTCGCACGGCGATCTCGGCATGATCGTGCCCGGCGATGCGGTGCTGGCCCTGTCGAACTCGGGGGAGACGTCCGAACTCGCCGATCTGGTCGAGCATGCCCGCCGCTTCGCCCTGCCGCTGGTGGCGATCACCGCGCGGGCCGGATCGGCGCTGGCGACGCGGGCCGATGTCGCGCTTCTGCTGCCGGCGGCAGCCGAGGCCTGTCCAATGGGCCTGGCACCCACCACATCAACCACCATGCAGATGGCCCTGGGCGATGCGATCGCGGTCGCGTTGCTGACACGACGCGGCTTCACCGCCGCCGATTTCCGCCGCTTCCACCCCGGGGGACGCCTGGGCGCCCGGCTGCGCCAGGTGCGGGAGCTGATGCACGCCGCGGCGGCGGCCCCGCTGGCCGGACCCGACACACCGATGGACCGCGCGCTGCTGGTCATGACCGAGAAGCGCTTCGGCTGCCTGGGCGTGATCGACGCCGACGGGCGGCTTGCGGGCATCGTCACCGATGGCGATCTCAGGCGCGCCATGGGCCCCGACCTGCTGTCGCGCCGGGTGGCCGAGATCATGACCCGCTCGCCGCGCACCATCGGCCCCGACGCGCTGGCCGCCGAGGCGCTGCTGGCGATGAACGCCCATGAACGCCCGGTGACGGCGCTGTTCGTGGTGGACCCGGAGGGGCGGGCGATCGGCATCCTGCATATCCACGACCTGCTGCGCGCGGGGCTGGCATGAGCCTGCGCCCCATGCATGCCAGCCGCCCGGGCGGTGCCGGCCACCGCCTGATCGACGCCGCCGCCGCGCGCATGCGCCGCCCGCCGACGCCCGGGCGGCTGGCGCGCCGGCGCTTCACGATCACGATCACCAAGTGGCTGCTGCCGGTCATCGCCCTGGCACTGCTGACCGCGATCGCCATCTGGCCGGAATTCGACCGCGCAACCGAGCAGGCGCGCATCGGGATGCGCCGCTTCTCGGGCGAGGTGCAGGGCGGCAAGCTGGTCGATGCCCGCTATCACGGCGTCGACGAGAAGAACCGCCCCTATACCGTGACCGCCGCCACCGCGCGCCAGGTCACGCCGAACCGCATCGACCTGACCTCGCCCAAGGCCGATATGACCGTCGAGAACGGCAGCTGGCTGATGCTGCAGGCCAGGCAGGGCACCTATATCAAGAACACCAACCAGCTGGACCTGTGGCAGGACGTGACCCTGTACCGCGACGACGGCACCACGCTGACCACCGCCACCGCCTCGATCGACCTGAAAAGCGGTGCCGCCGCCGGCGGCGATCCCGTGCATGTCGAAGGCCCGTTCGGCGTGCTGGACGCCGCGGGCTTCGCGGTCATCGACAAGGGGGAGGCGATCCAGTTCACCGGCCCCGCCCATGTCATCCTGAACGGAGACAAGCCCTGATGCGCCGCCTGCTGCTGCTCGCCCTGGTCGCGGCCCCCCTGCACGCGGCCCCCCGGCCGGCGCTCGCCCAGGGCCTGGACCTGTCGCAGGGCGGGCCGATCGCGATCACCGCCCAGGAAGGCATCGAGTGGCGGCAGAACGAGCAGCAGGTGATCGCCCGCGGCGATGCCCGCGCGGTGCGCGAGAACGTGACGGTCGTGGCCGACCGGCTGATCGCCTGGTATCGCAAGAAGGGAGAGACCGGGGCGCCGAATCCCGCCGCCTCCGGGACGCCAAAGCCCGCCCCCTCAGGGGCACCAAAGCCCGCCCCTGCCGGGGCGATGGCCGAGGCGGATTCCAGCGGCAGCGAGGTCTATCGCCTGCAGGCCGAGGGCAATGTCCGCATCTTCACCGCCACCGACCAGGCGATCGCCGACAAGGCGGTCTACGACGTCGACCAGGCGGTGCTGGTGCTGTCCGGGCGCGACCTGAAGCTGATCACGCAGAATGAATTGCTGACCGCGCGCGACACGCTGGAATACTGGGCGCAGAAGCACATGGCGGTGGCGCGCGGCAACGCCGTGGTGGTGACCAATGACGGCAAGCGCCTGGGCGCCGACACGCTGGTCGCCTACACCGCCGACGCACCGCCGCCCGCCCCCGGCACCGCGCCCGCCAGGCCGCCGACGGGACAAGCGGCGGGACAAGGGACAGGCCAGACCGGCGGCGAGGCGATCGCCGCGTCGGGCAAGCTGGAGAAGGTCGACGCGTTCGGCAACGTCTCGGTCCGCACCGCCACCGACATGGTCACCGGCGACCGCGCGGTCTATGTTCCGGAAACCGGCATCGCCCGGGTCGGTGGCAATGTCCGGATCACCCGCGGGCAGAACCAGTTGAACGGCGCCACGGCCGATGTGAACATGAAGACCGGTGTCGCCCGCCTGACCGGCCTGGGCAACGACCGGGTGCAGGGGCTGGTGGTGCCGAACGACGCCTCGAACCAGCAATTGTCGGACAGCCCGCCGGCGTTGCCCCAAACGTTGCCCCAGACGTTGCCCCAGACCAGGAGTGGCCGTTGACCGTTTCGCCCCGAGAGCAGCGTGCCACCGCCGCGTTGCGGGCCGATCCCGACGTGCGGATGGTGCCCGGCGCCGGCGGGCTGTCGGCCACGGCGGTCGGCAAGACCTACAAGCGCCGCCCGGTCGTGCGCAACGTGTCCATCGCCCTGAAGCGCGGCGAGGCCGTCGGCCTGCTGGGGCCGAACGGCGCCGGCAAGACCACGACCTTCTACATGATCGTCGGCCTGGTCCGGCCCGACACCGGCACGATCAGCCTGGATGGCGCCGACATCACCAGCCTGCCGATGTACCGCCGCGCCCGGCTGGGCATCGGCTACCTGCCGCAGGAAGCCAGCGTATTCCGCGGGCTGAATGTCGAACAGAACATCATGGCAGTGCTGGAGGTCGTGGAACCCGATTCGGCCACGCGCGGGCTGATGCTGGACGAATTGCTGGCCGAGTTCGGCATCACCCATCTGCGGCGCACACCCGCCCTGGCCCTGTCTGCCGAAGAGCGCCGGCGCGTGGAGATCGACCGCGCCCTGGCCTCGCCGCCGTC
>CAYZKM010000645.1:0-3023 GCA_964478525.1 uncultured Bifidobacterium sp. | reverse complement strand
GCCGGCGAGGTCGCGCACCACGCCATCCGTCACCAGGCCCGCGACGTTCCGCCTGGCCATGCGCGCGCACAGAATGTCGCCGAAGATTCCTGCGTCCGTCACGCCCATTGCGTCGGCCACGCAGATGCAGCCATCGGGCATCGCCTCGATCGCCGCGCGGGTGGAGATCGGCGACGACCAGGATTCCGGCGTCGCCAGGTCCTCGCGCGCCGGGACGAAGCGCAGGGTGAAGGCCGGGCCGATGATGCGGGGCTGGCCCGACCGGATCGGGCGGGTGCCGCGCATCCACACGTTGCGCAGCCCCTTCTTCAGCAGGACCGTGGTGATGGTGGCGGTGGAAACGCCGGTCAGGGCTTTGCGGATCGCGGGATCGAGGCTCATGGCAGGTTCCGGTGACCAGGGATGACGGGGCCGGACTGTGCGCCGGGCGCGGTGCGGCGGCAACCCGTGGCCATCGCCCGCGCCGTCGCCTATGGTCCGCATCCCGTCCGCCGCCCAAGGCCCGCCCGATGACCCACGCCGCGCAGCAATCCGTCCTGATCAACATCGCCCACACCTTCACCCATTACAGCCTGCTGATCCTGCCCACGGCGGTGCTGGCGATGGCGGTGCCGGGCGGGCCGTTCGGGGCCGAGTATGGGCCGATCCTCGCGCTGGCGACGGGGATGTTCGTGCTGTATGGCCTGTTCTCGCTGCCGCAGGGCTGGCTGGCCGAGAAGGTCGGGCGCAAGGCGCTGATGGCGGCGTTCTTCCTGGGCACGGGGGCCTGCATGGTGGCCGCGGGCCTGGTGTCGACCAGCCTGGCGCTGGCGGTCAGCCTGGCGGGGGTCGGCCTGTTCACCGCGATCTATCACCCGATCGGCACCACGATGCTGGTCGAGGCGGCGGGCGAGAAGCCGGGCCGGGCGATCGGGCTGAACGGGGTGTTCGGCAATGTGGGGGTCGCGCTTGCCCCCGTCGTCACCGCGTTCCTCGCCAACCAGTTCAGCTGGCGTTCGGCTTTCCTGGTGCCGGGTGCCCTGTGCCTGCTGGCGGGCCTGGCCTGGCTGGCGGTGCCCACCGTCACCGGCGCGGCGCGGGCCGGCGCCCGCCCGTTCCCCGACATTCCCCGCTATCTGGTCCGCCGCGCGGTGCTGGTGCTGATGCTGATCGCCACCGTGTCGGGGCTGGTGTTCAACGCCTTCACCCTGCTGCTGCCGAAACTGATGGCGGAGCGTCTGGCCACCGATCCCGGCGTGCTGCCGCTGATCGGGTCCGCCGCGTTCGCCGCCACGCTGTGCGGGGCGGTGACACAGTTCTCGGTCGGGCGGCTGATCGACCGCACCACGCTGAAGCGCGTGCTGATCCCGGTCAGCGTGGTCCTGGCCCCGTCGCTGGCGCTGCTGTCGGTGGTGGAGGGCTGGCTGGTGCTGCCGCTGTCGGGCGCGGTGGCGGCATCGCTGTTCGGGCAGGTGACGGTGAACGAGACGATGGCCGCCCGCTATGTCTCGCCGCAGATGCGGGCGCGCATCTACTCGGTGCGCTTCTTCGTCGGCTTCCTGGGGGCGGCGGCGGCCGCGCCGGTGGTTGCCTTCCTGCACGCGCGCACCGGCAATCTGGCCACCGTGACCGCGCTGCTGGCCGGGTTTTCGGTGGTGACGCTGGGCTGTGCGCTGTGGTTTCCCGACCGCAAGGAGGAGCTGCAGCCCGATCTGTGGGCCGCGGCGCGGGCCGAACCGGTGGCGGCGGAATAGGGCGGGGTTTGCAATCGGGGTCCGCAGGCGCCACATGCAGGTCATGCTGACCCGCCGCTCCTCGATCCTGGCCCTGCTGACCGCGCTCGCGGGTGGCGTGGCCGTCCCCGCCCGGGCACAGGCCCCGTCCGGATTCAAGCCGACCGCGCAGGACCTGGCCGATATCGGCCGGGTCGAGACCTATCTGAACGGGCTGCGGTCGCTGAAGGCGCAGTTCATGCAGGTCGCTCCCGATGGCGGGCTGTCGCGCGGCACCGCCTGGCTGGCCCGGCCGGGGCGGTTGCGGTTCGAATACGACCCGCCGGCGCCGTTCCTGCTGGTGGCGGGGCGCGCGGGCCTGGTGTTCCAGGATCGCCAGCTTGGCCAGACCACCCATATCCCGCTGTCGCGCACGCCGCTGGGCATCCTGCTGGCCGACAAGGTCACGCTGCGCGGCGATGTGACCGTGACCGGCGTCCAGCGCCTGCCGGGGCAGCTGCAGGTCAGCCTGGTGCGCACCGAGAATCCCGGCGACGGCACGCTGACCCTGGTCTTCGCCGACAACCCGCTGGCGCTGCGCCAATGGGTGGTGGTGGATGCGCAGCGGAAAGAGACGCATGTGACACTCTCGGCGATCGAGCTGGGCGGACGGTTCGATACCAAGCTGTTCGATCCGATCCCCGACGCCCCGGTCCCCGGGTCCAGCGGCGGATAGCACCACAACCGGGAACGTGGCGCGGATGACGAAGCGTCTGGAAAATCGTCATTCGCATGGCCGTCATGCCCGGGGAATCGGTGGAATTGACTTCTTTTTGCCACGGGAATCGGCAATCATCCGGGGGCAATGAGGTCCGTTCGCGTCGTCAAGCCGCTCGTCGGCATCAGCTGCTGCACGAAACAATTCGGTGTGTTCGGCATGCCGAACCATGCGGCATCCGACACTTATGTCCGTGCCACCGACCTGGTGGTCGACGCCGTCCCGGTGCTGATGCCGGCAAACGGGCCGACCGCCGATATCGAAACGCTGCTGGACCGGCTGGACGGCATCATCCTGACCGGCAGCCGGTCGAACGTGCAGCCGACGCTGTATGACGGACCGCCGCACGCCGAAGGCACGCCGGAAGACCATGCCCGCGACGGCATCACCCTGCCGCTGATCCGCGCCGCCGTCGCCCGTGGCGTGCCGCTGTTGGCGATCTGCCGTGGGTTCCAGGAGCTGAACGTCGCGCTGGGCGGTTCGTTGCATCAGCGGCTGCAGGACCTGCCGGACCGGATGGATCACTCCACGCCGATGCAGCCCTCGGCCAAGGT
>CAYZKM010000644.1:0-3026 GCA_964478525.1 uncultured Bifidobacterium sp. | reverse complement strand
TGATGTGGTGGCTCGGCTTCAACATGTCGGTCGCCGTGGCGGTCGGCTTCATCGCACTCGCGGGTGTCGCCGCCGAGACCGGGGTGATCATGCTGATCTATCTCGAACAGGCCATGGCGGAACTGAAGGGCGAACGTGCGGTGGAAGGGCGGCCCTTTACCCGGGCCGATCTCTACCAGGCGATCATGGTCGGCGCGGTCGAGCGGGTGCGGCCGAAGATGATGACAGTCATTGCCATCACGGCTGGCCTCGTCCCGATTCTGTGGAGCACCGGCGCCGGTTCCGAGGTGATGCAGCGCATTGCCGTGCCGATGATCGGTGGCATGGTGTCCTCCACCGTCCTGACGCTGATCGTGATCCCGGCCGTCTATGGGCTGATTAAGGGCTGGCGGTTACCGCCGAGCACCACCACCAATAACCGAGCGATCGAACGGTGTCGAACCTGCTTCGAAGCTGCGGCCGGATAAGCGGAGACGGCAATGATGCTCAGCATGATGGGAGCCATGCAGGGGCCTCAGCCTCGCCAGCCCGATCAGCATCGTCGATCATGCAACGCCGCAGGCGGATCAGTTCAGTCATGAGGGACTGCCGTCTCGCCGCTGGAGGAGAACTCCCCAGCCCTGGCAGACCGACGACAACTTTGAACGCCACGAACCCGCTGGGCACACACCGCCGCAAAGGTTCAGTCCAATTCTGCCAACGAGCTATACTTTCCGCAGGCTGACCACTAGGCGAGGAGTTCAAGAATCCTGCCCGCGTTGCCGGGCGGCTAGCGCGTCGGACTGACCGCGGCCGTCATCGCCCCGTGTTCGGTCGGCTGGCATCCAGCTTTCACATAGTCCCAAAATTCTTTTTGTTGAACGGCATAAGTGTCTGTCCGATGCTCGTCCGGAATGTCGCGTGTGTGCCGCAGGCTGGCCATTGCTACGACCAGGTCCAGTAGCGCATCCGCGGCGGCCAGGGTAGCCGAAACCAGACCTAATGCGTACCACTCCGCCGCGAGGGTCGCGCCCAGTAGGCCGCCGCTGAACACGTTGGTCGGACCGATAAGGGGCAGCACGATATAAGGCCCAGGCGGGACGCCCGCCTTGCAAATCGCCTCGCTGACTTCGGTGGACCGTCTCACCAAACCCATCGGGGTCGCCACATCGACGATGCCAGCGAGACCGATCGTGGTGTTGATGGCGAATCGCCCGACGGACACGGCGGCATCCTTGGGATACCCGGCCAGTAGATTGGTGAACACGAACTCCGGTTCGTTGATGTTCTCATAGAGGTTGGTAGCAACGCGCTGAACGGGGCCGGGTGTAACGTAGGACAGAATGGACGCCGCCGGATTGACCACATAACCAACGACGAAGACGTTGAAGTCAAACATCGCCCGGTTGACCGGTTCGAAGATATCGTTCGGTATGGCGAATTCCTGCGTTGGTACCGATGGCGCCTCCGCTTCGGCGACTGGCGGCGCCACGGGGATAAGCGCGATGATCGAGACGCAGGCGAGTGCCGTTCTCCGGAAACCCATGGCGACGAATGTTCCTCTAACCGCCTCGTCCGATGGCCGACGTTGCGCCCATCGCGGAGTCTGTGGCGGCAGAGAGCATCGGACGCTCGCCGATGACACGCCCCTCACGCGTACTCACCGCCGCGGACGCGGTGGGCCATAACGGGATTGTCACATCATGCAGCCCATGCTGAGCAACAGATCCGCCTTCCTTCTCTGATCGGGTAAGAGAACGCCGTAAAGCGCCTCTGTGGCCGGCTTGAGCGCCTTGAGCGACTCAGTCATCGCTTCCATGGCCTGCGTGTGCGCGCTCATCCGCTCAATCGCGGTTCCCGACTGCATGGTTTGCCACATCGCCTGATGGGTGCTGAGCATCGTCGTCATGCGGCCCTGCACGGCATCGGCATAACTTTTCCATGCCGCAGCTTGCGTTTCGGTAATTCCAAGTTCCGCCTTCACATAGGCGAGCCGGCCCTCAAGCACCGGGCCGGACATCATGCCCATCATGCCGCCCATCATCGGCCAACCCATCATATGCTGCCCTTGCCCCATCATCATTCCTGGCTGAGGCTGTTGGGCTCGCGCGAGCCCGGCTCCCGTCATGATTGCAGTCGATAACACGGCAGTCGCAAGCAATTTCCTCTGAACCACTAGCATCTTGAAACTCCTGTATATACGTGGATTTCCGTGGCGGACAACGGGGCATTTCTTAGGATATTCTGTTCACATCAGCGTTGATCCACGTCAATCGCCGGACGTATTTGCCAAGGTCGGCGCAATGTCCAGGCTGGGTCATTCTGCCGCGACAACATGCCGCGCGTGGGGCAGGCGCAGTTCTCCGCGTGCCTGACGGACAATCTGCCAACCGCCCCATAGGCCAAGGACGCCCATGGCCGCGGCCACGATGACGTCCTGCAAGCCCAGCAAGACTACCGCCGACACCATGCGCGAGAACTTTGTCATGTAGCGGTTTTGCCTGGACCCGTGCCGCAGAACAACCGCCGATCACCTCACCCAGGCAGTGGAGACCCCAGCGGCAACAGCAGCCGCGGTTGCCGCTGGGCAGAGTGGTACTCGATGACCGCGGTCGGCGCGACGGCGTGGCTGTCATCGTTCCCGAGCCCTCTTTAGGTCGGAACGCGTGGATGTGGGGGCCGGAAGCTCACCCAGATCAGTGCCGACACGCCGCAGACGATAGCGACGTCGGCCATGTTGAAAGTCGGCCAATGCCTGCCGGCGTAATGAGCGTCGATGAAATCCACGACGGCGCCGATGCACAGCCGATCAGCGATGTTTCCGAGCGCGCCGCCAATGATAAGGCCCAGCGCGTAGATTTCGTTGCTCAAAGTACTCCGCCACAGCCAATATCCGAGAAATGCCACGATCCCGAGCATGATCAACAAAAGCAGCCAGACCGCACTTTCGGCGAATAGCCCGAAGGTCACGCCGGCGTTGAAGCCGAGACGTAGGTTCAGCATAGGAAGAACAAAGATCGGCTCGCTGAATGGCCGCGACAGCGCCG
>CAYZKM010000643.1:0-3027 GCA_964478525.1 uncultured Bifidobacterium sp. | reverse complement strand
TCCGACAGCCCGGAGAACGCGGCGATCGAGATCGCCTACTTCTTCGCCGGCACCGACATCGTCGGTTGAAGAACACAGCCGCCGATCTTCTGGGCCTGCTCGGCCGGCTGCTGATCGGCGCGGTCTTCCTGTACACCGGGGTGCAGAAGGTGATGGCGCCCGCCGCCACGCAGGCGGCGTTCGTGAAGCTCGGGATCACGCCCGTGCACCTGACCTACTATGCCGCGCTGGTCATCGAGGTCGGCGTCGCCGTCGCTTTCGTGCTGGGATGGAAGGCGCGCTGGGCCGCCTTCATCCTGGCGGCCTGGTGCGTCGGCACCGGGGTGCTGCTGCACTACTACCCGGCCGACAAGAGCCAGATGGTCCAACTGCTGAAGAACCTGTGCATGGCCGGCGGGTTGTTGCAGACCGTGGCGTTCGGAGCCGGCCGCTTCAGCCTGGATCGCCGATGACCGCGCGCCACGTCCTGCTGGCAACCGAGCTGGGGGATGGGCAGCGTCAGGCCGACCGCTTCCTGCCGCTGGCGGCGGGTTTTGCCGGGGCGGGCCACCGCGCCTCGGTCGCCATGCCCGCCGACATGGCGGCGGTTCCCCGCATCGCCACCGCCGGCTGGACGGTCGCCGCCGCGCCGGCCTGGCGGGCGCCGCCGCCGCCCGGCTTCCTGGCGTCGTGCTATGCCGACATCCTGCTGCACAGCGGCTATGCCACGCCGCGCGCCCTGGGCGAGATGCTGACCGGCTGGCTGCGCCTGCTGCGCACCGCGGCACCCGCCCTGGTGATCGCCGATTTCGCCCCGACCGCGCTGCTGGCCTGCCGTATCGCCGGCATCCCGGCGGCGACGCTGGGTGACGGCTATACGCTGCCGCCACCCGCCACCGCGATGCGTCCCTGGGCGCCTCCGTGGGCCGACCGGCCCGCCGACGGCATCGCCGCGGCCGAGGGCCGGACCCTGGCCGCCATCAACGCCGCCCTGCACACCGAGGGCGCATCGCCTCTGGCCGGCTTTGCCGAATTGCTGGCCGGCGAGGACAGTTTCCTCTGCACCTTCCCCGAGCTGGACCACTATGCCGGACGGGCTGACGCCGAATATTTCGGCGAGATCCTGCGCCCCGTCCCCGGCATCCAGCCGGACTGGCCAGCGGGGTCGGCCGAACGGGCCTTCGTGGCCGTGGATCCGCGCCATCGCCCGTTCCGCCCCTTGTTGCAGGCTCTGGCCGCCCTGGGCCTGCCCACCCTGGTGTGGGGCGCGGGGCTGACCGAGGCGCAGGCAGCCGAGCTGAGTGGGCCGGGCGTGCGGGTGGTCAGCGAACAGGTGGATGTCGCGGCGCTGCTGGGGCAGTGCGACTTCGTCGTCTGCCAGGATATCGCGATGGTCGCCCCCGCTTTGCTGGCAAGCCGGCCGGTGCTGATGATGCCGCAGGCGGTGGAGCAGATGATGACCCTGCATCGGGTCGCGCCGCAGGGGCTTGGCCACGCGATCCCGCCCGAGGCGGACGCCACGGCGGCCGGTGCCGCGGTCAGGCGCCTACTGGATGATTCCGCATGCCGCCTGCGGGTCGCCAACTTCGCGCGCCGCTACAGCGGCTATCGCTCGTCCATGGCCATCGACGCGATCGTCGCGGCCTGCCTGGAACTGCCCGCGCTGTCGGCAGCCTGAAAGGGCAGCCTGGTGCGGGGCAGCCCGCGGGCCGTCAGAGCAGGAAGATGCCCATCAGGATCAGCGTGACCGCGGCAAGGATGATCGCGGCGACAGTGGCGTTGGTGACGCCATTCCACATCTGCTGACGGTCGGCCAGCAGTTCCTCCGGCGTTTCCGGACCCGTGAAGATGGTGGAGCTATGGTCGGCCATGTGTGCCTCGGCGGTTCGATCGTTGATTTGGCAACGTTCTATTGCAGCCCGGGCCGCCACGGCAAGGGGTTGACCAGCGCGGCCTCGCCCGAGGCGCCCCGGGCGTCGCCGCCGGCGGCGAAGGATGCCAGGGCGGCGGGGTACAGGACGTGTTCCTGGCGCAGCACGCGGGCGGCCAGGATGTCCTCGGTATCGCCGGGCAGGACCGGGACGGCGGCCTGCGCCAGGATCGGTCCCTCGTCCATCGCCTGCGTGACCAGGTGGACGGTGCAGCCATGCAGCTTCACCCCGGCGGCCAGGGCGCGGGCATGCGTGTCCAGCCCCTTGAATGACGGCAGCAGGCTGGGATGGATGTTCAGCATCCGCCCCTGCCAGGCATCGACCAGGAACGGCGTCAGCAGGCGCATATAGCCGGCCAGGCAGACGATCTCGGCCCCGGCCTGCCGCAGCGCGGCGTCGATCGCCTGCTCGTGCGCGGCGCGGTCGCCGCGGAACGGGAGGTGATCGACCACGGCGGTCGGGATGCCCGCGGCGGTCGCGGTATCCAGCCCCCTGGCATCGGGCCGGTTCGACAGCACCAGCACGATCCCGGCCGGGTAGGCGGGATCGGCCGCCGCGTCCAGCAGCGCCGCCATGTTGGATCCCCGGCCGCTGATCAGGATGGCGGCGCGTCGCCTCATGCGGGCCAGCCAGCGGGCAGCGCGATGGTCACCGACGCCGGCCCGTCGCCGGCGACGATGGTGCCGATGGGGCTGACCTGTTCACCGTTTTCCACCAGGATCCGCGTCGCCGCCTCGGCGTCGGCCACCACCAGGACCATGCCGATGCCGCAGTTGAACACCCGCAGCATCTCGTTCGGATCGATCCCGCCGGTGCGGGCGAGCCAGGCGAAGACCGGCGGGACCGGCCAGGACGGGCGGATATCGGCGCGGGTGCCGTCGGGCAGCACGCGCGGCAGGTTGCCGGGCAGGCCGCCGCCGGTGATATGCGCCGCCGCCTTCAGCAGCCCGGCGCGATGCAGGGCGAGCAGGGAGCGGACATAGATGCGGGTCGGCGCCATCAGCGCCTCGGCCAGCGAACCGCCGCCGAACGGCGCGGGCGTGGCCCAGCCGGCATTGGTGCCGGCCACCACGCGGCGGACCAGCGAGAACCCGTTGGAATGCACCCCGCTGCTGGC
>CAYZKM010000642.1:0-3027 GCA_964478525.1 uncultured Bifidobacterium sp. | reverse complement strand
TCTACATCTGGGGGCGGGTCGACATCCTGGTGTGCAACGCCGGCGGCGGGCGCGGACGGCCGGTCGACACGCGGGCCAGCACGCTCGATTCCGACCTGCTGCACCTGGTGACCGAGATGAACTACTACGGCACCGTCTATTGCGTGAACGCGGTGGCGCCGGTGATGAAGGCCCAGCACAGCGGCAAGATCGTCACCGTGTCGTCCATCGCCGGCCTTACTCCGTCGCTGGATGGGGGCTATGCCCATTACGGCGCGGCCAAGGCGGCGATCCTGCATTACACGCGATACCTGGCGCAGGACCTGGGCCCGCACGGCATCAATGCCAACTGCATCGCGCCGGGCACGATCACCACGGGGCGGATCGTCGCCACCGTGATGCCGAACCGCGCCGGCGCCAATACCGACCAGACCGAGCGCGTGGCCGTCCGCCGGCTGGGCAATGTCGAGGATTGCGCCAAGGTGGTGGAGTTCCTGTGCACCGACCTGTCGGACTATGTGACCGGGCAGTGCATCGCCATCGATGGCGGGCTGATGCGATAGCGCGCTTTCTGGCTGACCGTAAACGGTCAGGGCGCGCTATCCTATTGTCTGATCGCATGATTCACCCGCTGCCACGATTCCGCTCAGCGGGATCATGCGCTAGGGCCCAGCACGCATGCGGGTCAGAACGCGACCCGCACCTGCACCTTGGGTTGCAGCACCCAGCGGGAGTAGGCGGCGTTGGCGACGTTGGACTGGCGCTGCTCGAACCCCGCGGCCAGGCCGACCATGGTCGCCGACGTCAGCTGATAGCGGGCACCGGTCGACAGGTTGAAGGTCCAGTCCCGCTGGCCCACCCGCCGATGGGTGTAGGCGGCGAAGGCGATGGTCGGGATCACCGGCTGCCAGGTCAGCTTCTTGTCGATGGCATAGCCCAGCGGCGCGCTGAGCTCGATCTTCCAGCGATCGCGGCTGCGCGGGTTGCTCCACAGATGGCTGACCAGGAAGGCGGGCGTGACCTGCCAGCCGGACTCGAAGGCGAACTGCCGAGAGGCCGCGGCGCGCAGGTCGAAGCCGGTGCCGTTCCAGGGGCCGTAGAACTGCTTGAAGCTTTCCTTGATCTCGAACGCCGTCGACAGCGAGAACCCGCCGACCGACCAGGCCGCCGAGACCCCGCCCGACGAATCCGTGGTCGGCGTCTGGTATGGCTGCTCGCGGATGCCGAATTTCTGCTTGGCATAGACATCGACCAGGAACGTCTTGCTGAAGCGGTGGCGGAACCCGGTCCACAGGCTGGGCGTGATCGACAGAGTGGACGGGTGCGGCCGCCCGGTGGCGCCACCGCGATTGGGCCGAGCCGGCGCGGGCGGTTCGTTGGTGGCCCCGCCCCCGCCGGCAACGTTGTCCGCCTCGTCATCGGCGGTATCGGCCTGTGCCGGTGCACGCTGTGCCAGTACAGGCCGTCCCGGTGCCAGGCTGGGCAGCACCAGCGTGGCCAGCATCAGCCGCGTCGCAATACGCGTCCGCGTGCTCAGGCGGGCACGCTGACCGGGCCGCGGGCGATCCGCATCACCAGGATGGCGGCGGCGAGGCAGGCGATGCCCGAGGCGAGGAAGGCGGTCGAATAGCTGCCCGAGTATTCACGCATCAGCCCGCCGCCCAGCGCCGCGGCGGCACTGCCGACCTGATGCACCGCATAGATCCACGACACCAGCACGGGGGCGTCGCGGCGGCCGAAATTCTCGTTCAGCAGGGCAACGATGGGCGGCACGGTGGCGACCCATTCGATGCCGTTGAACACCGCGAACAGCGTCAGGCTGACGATGTCGAACTGGCTGTAGGGCAGCAGCATCAGCGACACGCCGCGCAGGGCGAAGATGCCCATCAGCATCAGCCGCGGGTTCACCCGGTCGGTCATCCAGCCGGACAGGACCGACCCGATCAGGCTGGCGACCCCCAGCGATCCCAGCAGGCTGGCGCTGGCCGCCTGGCTGTGGCCGTTGTCGACGCAGTAGGTGATGAAATGGGTGCCCACCAGACCGGCGGTCGACACGCCGCAGATGCCGAAGCTGATGCCGATCAGCCAGAAATCCACCGAGCGCAGTCCCCGCCACAGCCCCTGCAGCGAGAACAGGAACGGGTTGTGCGCGCGTGCCGGCGGCGTCAGGTCGGGCGTGCCGCCGAACGGGGCCAGGCCGATGCGCGCGGGGGTGTCGGGCAGCAGCAGCACGACCAGGGGGAACAGGGCGGCGACTACCACCGTGACCGTCAGCGACACGCTGCGCCAGCCGAATTCCTGCGCCAGGCTGCCCAGGATCGGCAGGAACACGAGTTGGCCCGCCGCGTTCGCCGCCATCAGCATGCCCATGGCGAGCGACCGCCGCGCGGTGAACCAGCGATTGGCCACCGCGGCGGCCATGCCCATCGCGCCGGCGCTGACGCCAATGCCCACCATCACCCCCCAGGTCATGAACAGCTGCCAGGGCGTGTCGATGAAATTCGCCAGCACCGTGCCGGCCAGCAGCACCGCCAGGCACGCCATCATGGTGTTCTGCAGGCCGATCACCTCCATCAGCCCGGTGACGAACGGGCCGACCAGGCCCAGCAGCAGCAGGTTCAGCGAAATCGCCGCCGAGATCGTGCCGATATCCCAGCCGAACGCCTGCTGCAGCGGCAGGATGATGACGCCCGGCGCGCTGCGCACCCCAACCGAGCCCATCATCACCACGAATGTCACACCCAGAGCGACCCAGGCGTAGTGGACATGCCGGCCCAGCAGCCGCGCGAGCGCCGCAGCAACCATCAGGCGGCGCCCTGCTCGGCGGCGACATGGCCGCGTACCTCGTGCTGCACCAGGTCCCACACCCGTGCCTTCAGGGCGGCATAGGCGGGGGAAAGCTGGATATCGACATGGCGCGGGCGCGGCAGGGTGTTGGGCAGGATCTCCTTCACCCGCCCCGGACGCGCCGACATCACCACGATGCGGTCGGACAGGATCAGCGCCTCGTCGATGCTGTGGGTGATGAACACCACGGTCTTGCGGCTG
>CAYZKM010000641.1:0-3038 GCA_964478525.1 uncultured Bifidobacterium sp. | reverse complement strand
AGTCGCGCGGGAAAAGAACTTCGACCTTGCCGCCGCCGTCGCCCGGGTCAGGCAGGCCGACGCGCAGGTGCGCATCGCCGGCGCGGCGCTGTTTCCCTCCCTGACCGGCAGCGGCAGCGCAAGTTGGCAGCATGCCGGGCTGAACACGGGATCGTCGCGCTCCCGCGCCGGTGGGGGCGGCAATGGCAGCGTCGATCTGCGCACCTATGGCGTCGGGCTGGATGCCGCCTATGTGCTCGATTTCTGGGGCCGCAACGCCGCGACGCGCCAGGCCGCCGTCACCACCGCGGTCGCCACCCGCTTCGACCAGCAGACCGTGGCCCTGCTGGTCGATACCGATGTCGCCGCCGCCTGGTTCACCGCCCTTGCCCTGGCCGACCGGCTGGCCGTGGCCGAGGAGAACCTCTCGGCGTTCGAGCGCACGCTGGCCGCCATCAGGGGCCGGCTCGCCGCCGGCACCGCCAACGCGCTGGATGTCGCACAGCAGGCGACCCTGGTCTCGCAGGTGCGTGCCGCGATCCCTGCCTTGCGCAGCCAGTTGCAGCAGCAGGTCATCGGCCTGGGCATCCTGACCGGACGCCCGCCCGAGGCGATCGATGTGCACCCGACCACGCTGGCCGGGTTGACGCTGCCGCCCGTCACGCCGGGCCTGCCGTCCGAGGTCCTGCTGCGCCGCCCCGATGTCGCCGCGGCCGAGGCGCGGCTGGTGGCCGCCAATTTCGACATCAAGGCCGCGCGGGCGGCGTTCTTTCCGACGATCCAGCTGACCGGTGGCGCCGGGTTCCAGGGCGCGGCGCTGAATGCACTGCTCTCGCCCGGCGGGGCGCTGGTCTCGGCCGCGGCGGGCCTGACCGCGCCGCTGTTCGATGGCGGGCTGCTGCGCGGGCAGCTGGAACTGTCCAAGGCGCGCTACGAGGAGCTGGTCGCGCTGTACCTGAAATCCATCGTGCAGGCCTTCACCGATGTCGATGACGCGCTGACCGCCTGGCAATACACAACCGAGCAGGAAAAGCTGCAGGCGGATGCCGTGGCGACGGCGAGGCGGGCGGCGGCGATCGCGATGGCGCAGAAAGAGGTCGGCACGATCGACATCACCGCGGTGCTGCAGATCCAGACCTCGCTGCTGCAGACCCAGGACACGCTGGTGCAGGTCCGCCTGACGCGGGTGCTGGCCCTGCTGGGCCTGTACAAGGCCCTGGGCGGCGGCTGGGTGCAGCCGTCCGGGGATTTCGACCGCCAGTTCCCCGGCCTGTCGCCCAGCCCGCTGGCCGGGGCGGTGGCCCTGCCGGTTGGCGGTAACGTGCGATGATGCCTTGGAACCCCGGGCCTGAAACCCGATATCACGCCGATCCGGCCCGCGCGGCCGTCGAGGCTGCGAAGGTGCGCCGATGGATGTCCTGACACGCGAACACATCGAAATCCGGCCGCGCAGCCGCCTGCGCCGGGTGTTCGCCGCGCTGCTGGCGCTGCTGGTGCTGGGCGGGATCGTCTACACGATCTGGTTCTGGCCGACGCAGACCGCCGAGCAGCAGGCCGCCCGCCGTGGCTCGGGCCAGCCGATCCCGGTGCTGGTGGCCAATGTGGTTCGCAAGGATACGCCCATCCATCTGGACGGGCTGGGCACCGTGCAGGCATTCCAGACCGTGACCGTGAAGTCGATGGTCGACGGCAAGATGCTGTCGGTGAACTTCACGGAAGGCCAGGCCGTGAAGGCGGGCGAGGTGCTGGCGCGCATCGATCCGCGCGTCTACCAGGCCGCGCTGGACAGCGCGGTGGCCAAGAAGGCGCAGGACGAGGCGCAGCTGGCCAATGCCCGCACCGACCTCGCGCGCTATCAGAAGCTGGTGGCCAACGCCTATACCTCGGCCCAGCAGGTCGACACCGCCAAGGCGCAGGTCGCCCAGTTCCAGGCCCTGGTCGAGCAGGACCAGGCCGCCATCGACAATGCCCGCACCCAGCTGGACTACACGACGATCACCGCGCCGATCGACGGGCGGACCGGCATGCGGCTGGTCGATGCCGGCAATATCGTGCGGGCGGGAGACACGACGGGGCTGGTGGTGATCACCCAGCTGCAGCCGATCAGCGTGGTGTTCACCCTGCCGCAGCAGAACCTGCCGGCCGTGGCCCGCGCCATGCGCGACGGCGCCCCGCCGGTGCAGGCCTTCACCCAGGCGGCGGCCACCGCCGCACAGCTGCTGGACACCGGCAAGCTCGCGGTGCTGGACAACCAGGTCGACCCGGCGACCGGCACGATCAAGCTGAAGGCGACCTTCCCCAATGCCGACAACCGGCTGTGGCCGGGCGGCTTCGTCGGCGTGCGGCTGCAGATCCGCGTGGCCAGGGATGCCGTCGTCATCCCGCCGGCCGCGGTGCAGCGCGGCCCGCGCGGGGCGTTCGTCTATGTCGTGGCCGACGGCGCGACCGTGAAGCGCCAGGCGGTGACCATCGGGCACGAAGACGAGCAGGACGCGATCGTCAATGACGGCCTGAACGGCGGCGAGCAGGTGGTGGTCGACGGCGCCTCGCGCCTGTCCGACGGCGCCAAGGTGGCCGCGACCCTGGCCGGTTCGGCGCCGGATGCCGCCCCCGCCCAGCAGGGCCCGCCCGGGTCCCGCCGCCGGCGCGGCGCATGACCAGGCCGTTGACCCCGGTCGCGCCGGGTTCTGCCCGCGCCGGGCCGCGATGAACATCTCGGCCCCGTTCATCGCCCGTCCGGTCGCCACCTGGCTGCTGGCCATCGCGGTGGTGCTGGCCGGTGCGCTGGGCTATCGCGCGCTGCCGGTCTCGGCGCTGCCCGAGGTTGATTTCCCGACCATCCAGATCGTGACGCAGATGCCGGGCGCGTCGCCGGAAACGGTGGAGACGCTGGTCACCGCGTCGCTGGAGCGGCAGTTCGGCCAGATTCCCGGGCTGGTGGCGATGACCTCGCAAAGCTCGCAGGGCACCAGCCAGATCACGCTGCAATTCGACCTGAACCGGTCGATGGATTCGGCCGCGCAGGACGTGCAGGCGGCGATCAACGCGGCCGCCGGCAC
>CAYZKM010000640.1:0-3043 GCA_964478525.1 uncultured Bifidobacterium sp. | reverse complement strand
GTGGCAGCGGGTGAATCATGCGATCAGACACAGAGCATGATCACGCTGAGCGGAACCGTGGCAGCGTGTGAATCATGCGATCAAACAACGAGATAGCGCGCGCTGATCGTTTACGGTCAGCCGGAAAGCGCGCTAGCCCAGTCCGCCGCGGCGCGACACCCGCGCCGGGCGACGGTCACAATGCCGCGGTCAGGCCGCCATCGGCGACCAGGACATGGCCGGTGACATAGGACGCCGCGTCGGATGCCAGGAACACCGCCGGCCCGGCAAGCTCGGGCGGGTTGCCCCAGCGCTTCATCGGCGTGCGGGTGGTGACGAAGTCGTTGAACTGCGGGTTCTTGTGCAACACATCGGTGGCGTCGGTGGGGAAATAGCCGGGCGCGATGGCATTCACCGTGATGCCGTGCGGCGCCAGTTCCAGTGCCAGGGACCGCACCATCCCATGCACCCCCGCCTTCGCCGTCACATACCCGTTCACCGTCGCTCGGCCCAGAATCCCCAGGATCGAGGAGATCATGATCACCCGCCCACTGCCCTGCGGGATCATGATGCGCGCCGCTTCCCGCGTGCAGCGGAAATAGGCCGACAGGTTCGAGTCGATCACCGAGTCCCACTCGGCATCGGTGGTTTCCAGCAGCGGCCGGCGGGGGATCACCCCGGCGTTGTTGACCAGGATATCCAGCCGCCGGTGTTCGGCGTGGACGCGGCGGAACGCATCGGCCAGCGCGACGGTGTCGGACACGTCGAACGCATGGCCGCCGGCACAGCCAGGCAGTGCGGCAATCGCGGAATCCAGCCTGGCCCGGTCTCGTCCATGCAGGATGACGCGCGCGCCGGCGCCGGCCAGGCCCTGGGCAATGGCCCAGCCCAGCCCGCGGGAGGAACCGGTCACAAAGGCGACGCGGCCCGAGAGATCGAAATTCGGGGTCATGGCCGGAAGGTGAAGTCCGGGGTGGTGGGAGTCAACGCGGGACCATGACCCCCGTCCCTACAGCGAGAAATTCGCCGCCGTCAGCGTCTTCGACCCGGTCAGCGTGATCAGGAAATCGGCCGTCGAATCCCCGTCGATATCGCCCGAGATCTGCGTGTCGGGTCCGCTGGTGGCATAGCGAAGCTGGCCCGCCACGCCCGAGAACGCCGCCGTGCCGATGAAACTGAACGCCTGGTCGTCATCCACGTTCACATTGGCATCGATCAGGTGCAGATCGATCAGGTCCGTGCCCAGCGTGAAATCGGTGATCCGGTCGGCGGCCGTCGGGGTGGAGTCATAAACCGAGCCCAGCACGAACACATCGGCGCCAAGCCCGCCCGTCAGCACGTCCGCGTCGTCGCCGCCCGCCAGCGTGTCGTTGCCGCTGGCACCGACGATGGTGTTGGCATAGGCGTTGCCGGTCAGGGCCAATCCGGTCGCGCCGGGGTCGACGCCATACAGGAACTCGATCTCCGACCCCAGCGTCAGCGTATAGCCGACACTTGCATAGACGGTGTCGGTGCCGTCGCCGCTGTTCTCCTGCGCCACGTCGTCGGGGTGGTTGACAGTATAGGTATCGTTGCCGGCACCGCCGACCATCACGTCCTTTGAACCCGTCCCGGCAAGCGTATCCGCCCCGGACGTGCCCATGATCACCGATAGTGCCGGCGATGCCGTGCTGACGTTGCCCGCGACGTCCGATGTCGTGGATGTCAGGCTGTGCGTGCCCGCGGAAAGGGCGATCTGCGCCGACCAGTCGAACGCGTCGGGCGAGGCGATGGTGGCGATCAACGTGCCCTGGTCATACAGCGCCACCGGCTGTCCCTCGGCCACGATGCCCGAGATCGAGGACGTCGTGACGTTCAGGATCTCCGGTGCCTCCACGGTCGTATCGACGGTGACCTGCAGGCCCGCCGACGCCACACTGACATTGCCCGCCAGATCGGCCTGGCTTGCCGTCAGGATGTGGACCCCGTCGGCCAGGGCCGAACCGGTGATCGACCACTTGCCGTTGCTGTCGGCGACAGCCGATCCCAGCACCGTGGTGTGGAACACGCTGGCATCGAACAGCGTCACCACCGCACCGGCCTCGGCGCCGCTGCCGGTCACGGTCGGTGTCGTGTCGTTCGTCAGGTTGTCGGTGGTGGACATGCCGCTGTCCGACGAGGCCGACATGTCGGGGGTGGAAAGGATACCCCCCGCGACGGTATCGATCGTGACCGACAGCGCCGTGGAAGCGTCGCTGACATTGCCGGCCTTGTCGGTCTGCTTCGCCGTCAGGCTGTGGGTGCCGTTGGCCAGCACCGACGACACGACCGACCACGTGCCGCTTGCGGTCGCGGTGGCGGTACCAAGCACCGTTGTGCCGTTCGTATCGTACAACGTCACCGTCGCGCCGACCTCGGCACCGCTGCCGGTGATCGTCGGCGTCGTGACGCTGGTGACATTGTCCGTATTCGACGACCCGCTGTCGGAAACGGCCGCCATGTCGGGCGTGCCGGGGGCCGCGCCCGCTGTTTCATCGATGGTGACGACCAGGCCGGCCGAGGCGACACTGGTATTCCCGGCCAGATCGGTCTGCTTCACGGTCAGCGTATGCGCGCCGTCGGTCAGCGCGACGCCGGCCAGCGACCAGGTGCCGTCGGCCAGCACGGTCGCCGTCCCGCGCGCCGTCGTGCCGTCGGTATCGTACAGCGTGATCGTCGCCCCAGGATCGGCGTTCGATCCGACGAAGCTGGGCTCGGTCTTGGCGGTGATGTTGTCCGAACTGGACACACCGGTGTCCGACGCCGCGATCAGGTCGGGTGCCCCCGGTCCATTGGCGACCGTATCGATCGTGACGAACAGCGGTGACGAGGCGGCGCTGATGTTCCCGGCCGCATCCGTCTGCTTCGCGGTCAGCCGATGCACACCATTGCCAAGCGCGGCGGTGGTGATCGACCAGGCGCCGGTTTCGTCGACCATGGCCTGGCCGAGGCCGGATGTGCCGTTGGTGTCATACAGGGTCAGGATGGCACCCGCCACGGCGCCGCTGCCGGAGATCGTCGGCGTGGTCCTGCTGGTCAGGTTGTC
>CAYZKM010000639.1:0-3052 GCA_964478525.1 uncultured Bifidobacterium sp. | reverse complement strand
GGCGCTGAAAGGCGGGGGGCTGTTCGCGCCACTATCGCGCGAAGGGGCACTGGTGCTGAACAACCTGCTGCTGTCCTGTGGCTGCGCGACCGTGTTCCTGGGCACGCTGTATCCGCTGTTCATGGACGCGATGGGCGGGCCGAAGCTGTCGGTCGGCTTCCCGTTCTTCAACGCGACCTTCGTGCCGCTGATGGTGCCCATGGTGATCGCCGTCGGCGTCGGCCCGCTGCTGGCCTGGAAGCGTGGCGACCTGCTGGGCGCGCTGCAGCGCCTGTGGGCCGCCTACCTGGTCACCGGCGCGGTGATCCTGGCTGCCCTGTACATCACCCGCGGCGGCCCCATCCTCGCCGTGCTCGGCCTGGGCCTCGCGGCCTGGCTGTTCACCGCCGTCCTGGTCGAGCTGGCCGAACGCATCCGCCTGTTCCGGATTCCGCCGCGCCAGAGCCTGCGCCGGCTGACGCAACTGCCCCGCGCGGCCTATGGCATGACCCTGGCTCATCTGGGCCTGGCGGTGTTCGTTGCCGGTGTCTCGGCCACCGCCTTCGACCGGGAGGCGATCGAGGTGCTGCGCCCCGGCGGGTCGATGCGCCTGGCAGGCTATGAGCTGGTGCTGGAAAAGGTCACCCGCCGCCCCGGACCCAACTATGTGGCCGACGACGCGACCGTGCTGCTGCGCCGCGATGGTGCGACCATCGCCGAGCTGCATCCGCAGCGCCGCTTCTTCCAGGTGCAGCGCCAGACCACCAGCGAGACCTCGATCCGCACCAACCTCCTGGCCGACCTCTATGTCGCGCTGGGGGAGGGTGACGCCGCGGGGGCGTGGACCCTGCGCGCCTATTGGAAGCCGCTGATCCCCTGGATCTGGATCGGCTGCGTCATCATGGCCCTCGGCGGCCTGGTCAGCCTGAGCGATCGCCGCTGGCGGGTCGGCGTGGCAAGCCGGGCGCGGTCGGGATCCAGGCCGGTGGCGGCGGAGTAGCGATGCGACGCCTGGTCTATGTCCTGCCGGTGCTGCTGTTCATGGTGGTCGCCGGCTATTTCGCCTGGTCGCTGCGCCCGGGCCACGATCCGCACCTGCTGCCATCCGCGCTGCTGGACAAAGAGGCACCGGCCTTCGATCTGCCGCTGCTGGCGGGCTCGGGCCGGCTGACCCGGGATGCGCTGGTGGGCCAGCCGACGCTGGTCAATTTCTTCGCGTCCTGGTGCGCCCCCTGCCGGATCGAGCATCCGGTCCTGATGCGCCTGGCCGAACGGCGGACGGTCCGGGTGGTCGGCATCGCCTACAAGGACAAGCCCGACGATTCCGCCCGCTTCCTGGCGCAACTCGGCAATCCCTTCCAGACCGTGGGGCTGGACCAGGAAGGCCGGACCGCGCTGGATTTCGGCGTCTATGGCGTGCCCGAAACCTATGTCCTGGACCGCGCCGGCCGCATCCGCCTGCGCTTCGTCGGCCCGCTGACGCCCGAGATCCTGCAGCGCGACATCCTGCCCCTGCTGAAGCGCCTGGGGGAGTCATGAGATCGGTCGTCCTGGCCGCCGCCCTGCTGGCGGGTCTGATCGGCCATGCCGTGGCGGTGGAACCGGCCGAACGCCTGGCGGATCCGGCGATGGAGGCGCGCGCCCGGGCGGTCAGCGCCGAGTTGCGGTGCCTGGTCTGCCAGAACGAGTCCATCGACGAATCCCATGCCGACCTGGCCCGCGATATCCGCCGCCTGGTGCGCGAGCGCCTGGTCGCCGGCGACACCGACGCGCAGGCGACACAGGCGATCGTGTCCCGGTATGGCGATTTCGTGCTGCTGCGCCCGCCGGTGAAGCCCGCCACCTATCTGCTGTGGTTCGGCCCGGCCGCGCTGCTGGTGGCCGGCGGCCTGGCCACCGTGGCCTGGCTGCGCCGCCGGTCCGCCGCCACCCCGGCGCCTGACCCGCTGTCGGCGCAGGAGCAGGACCGATTGCAGGTGCTGCTGCGGGATGACCCACGGTGATCCTGTCCATCCTGCTCGCCGTCGTCGCCTTCGCCGCCCTGCTGCCGGTCGTGCTGCCGCTGTTGACCCGGACCGGCGCGGTGGCGGATCGCTCGGCGTTCGACCAGGCGGTCTATCGCGACCAGCTGCGGGAGCTCGATCGCGACATCGCCCGTGGCGTGCTGACGGAAGCCGAGGCGCAGGGATCGCGCCTGGAAATCCAGCGCCGCCTGCTGGCATCGGACGCCGCGGCCGGGACGCAGCCCGCCCAACCCCGCCACGCCGCGCCGGTGCTGGCCCTGATCGTCGCCGTCATCATCGGCGGCGGGTCGGTCGGGGTGTACAGCCTGCTGTCGCCGCCGGCGCGGCAGGTCGTGGCCGACGCGCCGTCCGACGACCGGGCGCGGGGCGAGCTCGCCGGGCTGATCGGCAGGCTGAAGGAACGGCTGGCCGCCGAACCCGACAGCATGGAGGGCTGGCAGCTCTATGCCCGGGCGATGGCCGGGCTGGGCAACTGGGACGAATCCCTGTCCGCCTATCGCCGGCTGATGGAACTGGGCGACGGGTCGGCGGACACGCTGGCCTCGTATGGCGAGGTGCTGACCGCCAGGGCGCAGGGCGTCGTCCCCCCGGCCGCGCGCCAGGCCTTCGAGGCGGCGCTGGCCAAGGACCCGGGCCAGACCATGTCCCGCTTCTACCTGGCCGTGGCGACCGGGCAGGCCGGGGAGCGTGCCAAGGCGATCGAGGCGTTGCAGGCCATCGCCGCCGAGATCCCCGACGATTCCTCCGAACGCGAGGAGATCGGCCGCCGCATCGCCGAGTTCGCGACCGCCGCCGGGATACCCGTGCCGAAGCTGACCGCGGGCCGTCCCGCCGCTCCTGCGCCCGGCCCCGACGAGGACACCGTCGCCGGTGCGCAGAACCTGCCCGCCGCCGAGCGCGAGGCCATGGTCCGCGCCATGGTGGCCCGCCTGGCCGAACGGCTGCAGCGCGAGCCCGACGACCTGGATGGCTGGATGCGCCTGGGCCGGTCCTGGTCGGTGCTGAACGAGGCGGGCAAGTCCGCCGACGCCTATGAACGGGCCGCTGCG
>CAYZKM010000638.1:0-3056 GCA_964478525.1 uncultured Bifidobacterium sp. | reverse complement strand
TGATCATCATGACCGACGCCGATGTCGACGGCGCCCATATCGCATCATTGCTGATGACGTTCTTCTATCGCGAACTGCCCGAGCTGGTACGCCACGGCCATATCTACCTGGCGCAGCCGCCGCTGTACCGGCTGACGCAGGGTGCCCGGTCGGTCTACGCAATGAACGACCAGGACCGCGAGCGGAAGATGAAGCGCGAGTTCAAGGCCAACGCCAAGGTCGAGGTCAGCCGCTTCAAGGGCCTGGGCGAGATGCCGCCCATGCAGCTGAAGGAAACCACGATGGACCCGTCGAAGCGGACGCTGCTGAAGGTGGTGGCCGCGCCCGAGGACCGGGCCGAGACCAGCACGCTGGTCGAGAGCCTGATGGGCCGCAAGCCGGAACTGCGGTTCCAGTTCATCCAGGAACGTGCGAGGACGGTCGAGGACGTGGATGTTTAGAGCATGATCACGCCGCAAGCTCCAAAATCTGCCTGACCTCGTCCGGCGTCGGGATCGGGCGGGGGTTGCGGGGCACCCAGGGCGTGCCCATGGCCTGCTGCGCGATCCGCTCGAAATGCTCCCGCCCGATCTGCACCGCGCCCAGGCTGCGCGGCATGCCCAGCCCGCCGATGAAGCGATCCAGCAGGTCGGCGGCATCGCCGTCGGGATCGCCCATCGCCGCCGCCACCAGGGCCTGGCGGCCGGCATTGGCGCTTTTGTTCCACCGCATCACCGATGGCAGCATGATGCATGACGTGTGTCCATGCGGGATGTCGAACACCGCGCCCAGCACATAGCCGATGCCATGGCTCGCCCCCATCGGCACGCCGCTGGCGATCGGTGCCATCGACAGCCACGATCCCAGCTGGCAATCCTGGCGCGCGGCCAGATCGGAGGGGTCCGCCTTCACGCGCGCCAGGCCGGCGGTCAGCAATGCCAGGCCCCGCAGCGCCTGCGCATCGGCGAACGGATGCGCCTCGTTCGAGCAGATGCCCTCGACACAGTGATCCACCGCGCGGATGCCGGTGGACAGGAACAGCCATTCCGGCGTGTGCACCGTCAGCGCCGCGTCCAGGATCACCGCCTGCGGGATGATCGCGGGGTGGCGGACCAGCTGCTTGACCCGCGTGCGTTCATCGGTGACGCCGGCGATGGCGCTGAACTCCCCGGCCGACAGCGTGGTGGGCACGGTGATCTGGCGGATCGCCGGCGGGTGCATCGGCGGCGGCACCATCGCGCCATCCGGCCCCTTCACGGGCAGCAGCGCATCCATCGCCTCGGGCGTGCGGATGTCGTTGGACAGGCACAGCTGCACGGCCTTGGCACCGTCGGTGATCGACCCGCCGCCCACCGTCACGATCAGGTCGGCCCTGATCGCGCGCGCCTGTTCGGCCGCGGCGATCACCGCCGCACGCGGGGTATGCGGCGGCATGGCGTCGAACACGCCGGCGCATTTGTTGCCCAGCGCGGCGCGGATCTTCTGGATCTCGGGCGTGGTGCGGTTCAGCGTGCCGCTGACCATCAGGAACACGCGTTCCGCGCCAGCCTGCGTGGCAAGCTCCGCCACGGCCTGCGCGGCGGGCGTGCCCCACAGCACCTCCTCCATCCTGCTGAACACGACGCGGCCGCTGGCTGTCATGGCACACCCTCCCTGGCGCTGATCTTTCCGCCATTATAGGCGCCGCCGAACCGGCCGATAAGGGATGCGGTTTCCCCGGGCGCGGAACGTCCGTAGAGTTTGCGCCGGCTTCCATAACCGGAGAGGCGGCATGATCAGCATCGAACCCACCGGCCAGGCGCTTGGCGCGACGATCCGCGGCGTCGATCTCGCGGTTGGCCCCGATCAGGCGACCTTCGGGGCGATCGTGCGCGCGCTGGGCCAGTTCGGTGTGCTGCGCTTTCCTGATCAGGCGGCGCTGGATCGCGACAGCCTGCTGCGGCTGTCGCTGCGCTTCGGCGACATCCAGGGCCCGCACGCGGCGACCCCGGCGGCGGCGCGCAGCACGTACGAAACGGTCGGCACCCTGTCGAACCTGAAGGAGAACGGGGCCTATATCGGCCTGCCCGACGCGGGGCAGGACTGGCACACCGACCTGTCGTACAACGATATCATTGGATACGTGAACATCCTGCATGGCATCCGCATCCCGCGCCGCGACGGCAGGACGCTGGGCGGCACCGAGTTCGCGAACACCCAGCTGGCCTATGAAACCTTGCCGGCCGAGCTACGCCAGCGCCTGGCCGGCGCGACGGTTTCACACGACTACAACAAGTTCTGGGAGCATATGCGCCTGACGCGCGGCAGCGGACGCGCCCCGTTGACCGAGGCGCAGAAGCAGCTGCGCCCGCCGGTGACGCATCCGCTGTTCCTGACCCACCCGATCTCGGGGCGGAAAGTGCTGTACTGCAACCCCGGCTATGCCGCGCGCATCAACGAACTGCCGCCGGACGACAGCGAGCGGATGCTGGATTTCCTGTTCGCGCATCAGCTGCAGCCGCAATTCCGCTATCTGCACACATGGACCGAGAACGATGTCCTGATCTGGGACCATATCGGCACGATCCATCGCGCCATCGGCGATTATCGTCCCGACGAGATCCGGCTGATGCGGCGTTGCCAGGTGATGGCGACCAAGGCCTTCGATCCCGCCTTCCAGGCCGCCGTCATGGCAGGTGCATGACAGATGTCGGGCTGCATCGCGGTGTTGAATGCCGGGTCCTCGTCGATCAAGTTCGCGCTGTACGGCCTCGCGCCCGGCCCGCGGCTGCTGTTCCATGGCCAGGTCGAGAAGATCGGCATCGCGCCGCATCTGTCGATCACGGATGCGGCCGGGCACCGGCTTGTCGACCGGACATGGGCGGCCGAGGCGCTGGACCATGACGCGGCGACGCGGGAAATCCTGCGGGCGGGCGGGACCTTGCTGGACGGGCGGCGGATCGTCGCGGTGGGTCACCGCGTGGTGCATGGCGGGATGGCGCATGCCGCGCCGGTGCGGATCGATGCCGGCGTCCTGTCTGCGCTTGCCGAGCTGGAACCGCTGGCCCCGCTGCACCAGCCGCATAATCTCTCGCCGG
>CAYZKM010000637.1:0-3057 GCA_964478525.1 uncultured Bifidobacterium sp. | reverse complement strand
GGTATTATCGCCGCGCCGTAACCATCGTGGATGCCGAGGAGTTGGGCGGCACGATGATGAAGAAGCTGACGGAACTGTTCGACGAGGACATGGGCGCCGCATGGGCCCGTGCCGCCGGGGAACGGGCCGCGGCAATCATCTGATCACCCCGATACGTGAAAACCCGGCCGGGCCATCCGGCCGGTCCCAGGGGACGTGCCGGGGGCGTGCCAGGGGCGTGGTGATACGCGGGATCGCTACAGGAAGCGCTGGTTGAACGCGATCTCATCGGGCTCGGGTGTCACCAGCAACCGCTTATGGATCGCCCGCAGCGCCTCGATCACGCCATCCGCCATCAGATATCGGGAATCGATGTAGTCCATCCGCCCGCGGATGGGGACGAACAACCCGCCTTGTGGCGCCGGATCGACAAGATGCGCGCCATAGCGGGTCCAGGCCAGTTCGTGCAGCCGAGCGACCTCGCCCACCGATTCATCGAGGCTGATCGTGTCGACGGCCACGCGCATCACATCCAGGACCGGGTCCAGCCGCAGCTTCGGCCTGGCGACCATGAAGCGCTTGTACAGCCTGACGCCCTGCTCGCGCGCGCGGCCCCATTCCATCGCGTTCATGGCCCGCACCATCTCGGCATCAACCAGGCTCAAGGACCGGTTCAGGCGCTCGGCCTCGGCCGGCGGCGGGTCGGGGCGGTCCAGGAAATGGCGGCAGAAATGGCCGAACAGGTCCTGCCCCGCATCCACCACGGCGTTGTAGGACACCAGACGCAGGGCGGCGGGGCCGAAGACCGCGGCGAAGCGATCCAGGATGCGGCAGAAATCCAAGCCGGCGCTTTCATCCCCGCCGGTCAGCGCGGCGGCGACGAAGCCGGGCAACCCGGCGATGGCACCGTGCTTGACCACCTCGCGCCACCCCGAGGGCACGACCTCGGACGGGCGGCGGCAGTAGAAGACCACCGTGACGGGGGCATCGCGCATCAGGCCGCGCAACCTGGCGACCTGAGCCGTGTCGAGGAACGAGAAATTCTCGGACGACAGCAGGATCGTGGCGCTGTCCGAGGCGTTCAGATGGTCGAAAATGCCCGCCAGGGTGGTCATGTCGCCGGTCATCAGCATGTCGGCGAGCGGGAAATGCCCCTGCAAGGAGCCCCATTCGGTCGGGTAATGAACTCCCCTGGCCGCCAGGGCGTCCTTCGTGCGGGTGAACATGGTTTGCAGGTAGGTCGAGCCGGTCTTGTGGGGACCGATATGCAGTACGTAGGACGGCATCTGGAACGAAGGGCCTCGTGTTCACCGGAACGGTCCGGCACGCGGATCGTTCTTTGGAAAATTGCGTCATGAAATCAGGCTCTTCATATAGCAGACCCGTCGCGGAATCGCCATTCAGGTCAGCGTGAGATCGCGCAGTCGTGGTCCTGCAGACGTTCCCCGGATGCGAGGTCCATCGCCCACAGGTCGACCTGCCCGTCCAGGATGACGAAGCCCGGCCGGTCGGCGGCGAAAACCATCCCGATCACGACCAGCGTGTGGCGTCCCATGGCGGACGCGGCGGCGGGATTGCCGTCGGCGAGCAGGCGGAAAGGGTTGATGCCCGACAGGTCGGCGCCATCGACCCGCATGGCACGATAGGCCCGTCCGGCAAGCGGGACGGGGAATGCCTGCCAGGCGGGAGCCAGGCTGTCGCGATGAAGGCGCAATGCCGCGGCGACGTCAGATCTGACGCAGTCGATGTGGATATGCAGTTGATCCTGCGTGCGCCCCCAGGCGGAGTTGATGGCCAACGCGATGGCCTGGCGCGGCAACGGGCGTCCCAGTGTCGCGGACAGCCGGGGCGTGGCGTCCCAGGCGGGCGCCCAATCGTTCGGTGCGCCGGGGCGCAGCAGGGCGGGGTCCTCGATGCCGGTGACCCGGCGCGTGGGGATCAGCAGCAGCTGGGCGACGCCGATCCGGTCCTTGAGGATGGCAAAGCCGCGCGCGAGGTCGACCTGTACGCAGGGCGCCGGCGTGGCGTGGGCGCGCTGGTTGGGCACGCACCCCGCATCGACGATCCGCCACAGCGTGTCGGGATCATGGCGGAGGAAGACGGCTGCCGCCACCAGGGCACCGGCGGCCAATGCCAGCCATGGCGCCAGGCGACGTATACCTGGATGCCCCGGCGAGGCGCGGTCGCCTCGTTCAGTGCGCCATGCCCTGCACGATCTCCTCGGTCATCTTCTTCGCATCCCCGAACAGCATCATCGTGTTGGGCCGGAAGAACAGCTCGTTGTCGACGCCGGCATAGCCCGACGCCATCGACCGCTTCACGAACAGCACGGTCGCCGCCTTCTCCACATCCAGGATCGGCATGCCATAGATCGCCGACGACGGATCGGTCTTCGCCGCCGGGTTGGTCACGTCGTTGGCGCCGATCACATACACCACGTCGGCGGTGGAGAACTCGTTGTTGATCTCCTCCAGCTCGAACACCTCGTCATACGGCACGTTGGCCTCGGCCAGCAGCACGTTCATGTGGCCGGGCATACGGCCCGCCACCGGGTGGATGGCGTATTTGACCTCGACGCCTTCTTTCTTCAGCGAGTCGGCCAGTTCACGGACCGCGTGCTGCGCCTGCGCCACCGCCATGCCATAGCCCGGCACGATGATGACCTTCTGCGCGTTCTTCATGATGTAGGCGGCGTCTTCCGCCGAGCCGAGTTTGGCCGGCTTCTGCTCCGCCGTGCCGCCGGCCGCCGCGGTCTCGCCGCCGAAGCCGCCGAGGATCACGGAGACGAACGAGCGGTTCATCGCGTGGCACATGATGTAGGACAGGATCGCGCCGGACGAACCGACCAGCGCGCCGGTGATGATCAGCGCCGAATTGCCGAGGGTGAAGCCGATGCCGGCCGCGGCCCAGCCCGAATACGAGTTCAGCATCGAGATCACGACCGGCATGTCGGCGCCGCCGATCGGAATGATCATCAGGATGCCGAGCAGCAGTGCGAGGCCGGTGATCAGCCAGAAATCGAGCTGGCTCTGCGAGACGTAGAAACCGTAGATGAAGAACACCAGCGCGAGCGCCAGC
>CAYZKM010000636.1:0-3061 GCA_964478525.1 uncultured Bifidobacterium sp. | reverse complement strand
GAAATCGCCCGAGGGTTTGCGGATTTCGAGGAATTCCTCGATCTCGGGGTGGGAGACCGGCAGGTAGACCGCGGCCGACCCGCGGCGCAGCGAGCCCTGGGAAATCGCCAGCGTCAGGCTGTCCATCACCCGGATGAAGGGGATCACGCCGGAGGTCTTGCCGACCGCGCCGACCTTCTCGCCGATCGAGCGGAGATTGCCCCAGTACGAGCCGATGCCGCCGCCCTTGGAGGCGAGCCACACATTCTCGTTCCACAACCCGACGATGCCGTCCAGGCTGTCGGATGCCTCGTTCAGGAAGCAGGAGATCGGCAGCCCGCGCTCGGTCCCGCCATTCGACAGGACGGGGGTGGCGGGCATGAACCACAGCCTGCTCATGTAGTCATAGATGCGCTGGGCATGCGCCTGGCTGTCGCCGTAATAGGAGGCGACGCGGGCGAACAGGTCCTGGAAATCCTCGCCGGGCATCAGGTAGCGGTCGGACAGGGTGGCCCGCCCGAACTCGGTCAGCAGCGCATCGCGGGAGCGGTCCACCCGGACCTGATGGCGTCCTGGCATCTGGACGGTGTCGAGCACCTGCACTGCGTCGAGCACTGCTGTTCCCCCTGGTCTGTCGTCGGCTTTGTCATCGGCGAAGGACTGTATGCGACGGTACGGTGAAGCCGACAACAACATATGGCGATCAGATCGCGCCATGCCCACTAGATACGGACGCCATTGTGGCACCGACACAACAGTCAGCGGCGAGACGGCCGGGAAAATACCGAAATAACAGACGCTTTCGCACCGTTCCTCATGCAGTCGGCGGACGAATCGGCATGGCCCCGGCTTGTTTCCATTGACAGCGCTCCGCCGTTCCCGATTCGTCCGGAGTCAGGCGGCGGCCTGCGCCACGGTCGGCGCCAGCCCGCCCACCGTCGTGCGCCGCATATCCCGCACCAGCGCCGGGTCATACCGGCGCGCCCGGTGCATCGTCGTGCGGTTGTCCCACATCACCAGGTCGAACGGCTGCCAACGATGGCTGTAGACCACCGCGCGGCGCGTCGCGACCTCGGTCAGGTCGCGGATGAAGGCCATTGCCTCGGGCGTCGGCCAGCCGATGATCCGCCCGATATGCGACGACAGATAGACCGACATCCGCCCGCTGCGCGGATGGGTCCGCACCAGGGCCTGGCGCACCGGCACCATGGTGGCCTTCTCCGCCTCGGTCAGGTCGCTGAAGCCCAGGACGTTGCGGCTGTAGATCAGCGAATGCTCGCACACCAGCTCGGCGATCTCGGCCTTGGTGTCGGCATCCAGCGCGTCATAGGCGGCGCGCATGTCGGCGAACTCGGTCGCGCCACCCTGCTCCACCACCACCCGGCCCGACAGCAGGGAATAGGTGGCCGGGATCGCCTTGAACGAACTGTCCGAGTGCCACAGCATGTTGCCCAGGCTGTACAGCCGCCGCCGGTTGTCCCGCGCCAGCACGGTGTTGTCCTTGTCCAGGTTGGACACGTCGGCAAAGGCCGGGTGCAGCCGCTGCTCGCCGGGCTTGGAGATGCCGGTACCGCGGGTTTCCTCCAGCGGGCCGAAGCGGCGGGAGAATGCCAGCTGCTGGTCATCGGTGATGCGCTGGTCGCGGAATACCAGCACCGGGTAGTCGGCGATGGCATCCTCGATCGCCGCGATGGTCGCATCCGGCAGGGCCTGCGTCAGGTCGACGCCGACGATCTCGGCGGCGAGGTTGGCGTGAAGCGGCGTAACCTGCATGGCGGGGATCCTGGATGTTGAGGGTGCCTGGGTGGCGGTGGGGCATCGCCCCTCCCGTCATGGCCGGCGGCGCGGCTCGGCCATGACGCGGCCCGCCCGACCCTACTCCGCGGCGTGCAACTGCTTGATTTCCATCCCCACGCCCTTGATCGAGGTGCGGCGCAGATCGCGCACTTCTTTCAGGTCGGGGAACGGGCGGGCGCGGTGCATGACCGTGCGGTTGTCCCACATCACCATGTCCCCCACCCGCCACGCATGCGAATAGACCCGCTCGGGCTGCGTGGCATGCTCCGTGATGTCGCGGATGAAGGCCCGCGCCTCGGGCACCGGCCAGCCGGTGATGGCGCCGATATGCGACGACAGGTACAGCGACTTCCGCCCGTTCACGGCGTCGGTCTGCACCAGCCGGTGCGGCACCGGCTTCAGCTTGTCGGCGTTCTCGTCGCTTTTCACCTCGAACCCGATCTGCTCGCGCGAGTAGATGATCGAATGCTCGCAGATCAGTTCCTCGACCTCGGCCCTGGTCGCCGCGTCCAGCGTGTCATAGGCCGCGCGCATGTCGGAAAACTCGGTGTTGCCGCCCTTCGACGGCACGATCCGGGCATGCAGCAGCGTATACCCGGCGCCATGCGCGCGGAACGACGCGTCGGAATGCCACAGCCGGTTCGCCAGCGCATACATGCGCCGGTGATCGTCGCGCTCCCGCAGCGCGGTGCCGTTGCCGGCCAGGTTCGAGATGTCGCCCAGCTCCAGCTGCTGGAACCGCCGGTTCTCGGGCTTGGCCATCTGCCCGGCCAGCGTCACTTCCAGCTCGCCGAAATTGCGGCTGAACACCACCTGCTGCTCGTCTGTCAGCGGCTGGTCGTGGAACACGAGCACGCCGTACTCATGCATGCCCGCCTCGATCGCGTCGACCTCATTGCGGGTCAGCGGCTGCGTGATGTCGACGCCGGAGACCTCGCCCACGAAAGTCGGGTGGAGCCGGCGGATGCTGATCGTCATGGTCGTCTCTCCCTATGATATTGTCTGTTCAGGCGGCTTCGGACACTTGTTCGGCTGTCATGCCCTCGCCGCGGATGGTGGACCGGCGCAGGTCGCGAATGTCGTGCAGATCGTCGTAGCGGCGCGCCCGGTGCATCGTGGTGCGGTTGTCCCAGATCACCAGGTCCCATGGCTGCCACTGATGCACATGGCGGAACGCCGGCTGCGTGGCGTGTTCGGCCAGGTCGCGGATGAAGGCGCGCGCTTCCGGCACCGGCCAGCCGACGATCGTGCCGATATGGGCCGACAGGTACAGCGATTTCCGCCC
>CAYZKM010000635.1:0-3063 GCA_964478525.1 uncultured Bifidobacterium sp. | reverse complement strand
CGATGTGGGACATCGTCGCCAAGAATGCTGGCCAACCGCTGTACAACCTGCTGGGCGGGCCGTCGCGCGAGCGGGTGAAGGTCTATGCCAATGGCTGGTCCAGCGGCACCGACACGATCGAGCAGAACGTCGAACGCGCCCTGAAGGTGAAGGCGGCCGGCTTCACCGCGCTGAAATGGGATCCGTTCCCGGGGCCCTGGCGCAGCTTCATCCATCGCGAGGACGAGGACCACGTCGTCCGCTATGTGCAGGCGATGCGCCAGGCGCTGGGCCCGGATTTCGGGCTGCTGATCGAATGCCATCGCCGCCTGGCGCCGATGCATGCGGTGCGGATCGGCCATCGCATCCGCGAGTTCGACATCGGCTGGTACGAGGAACCCTGCCTGTGCGACAATATCGAGCTGGTCGCCGAGGTCCGCCGTGCGATGCCGGGCGTGCCGATCGTGACGGGCGAGGCGATCTATTCGAAGGAAGGGTTCGCGCAGGCCCTGGCGGCGCGGGCGGCGGATATCATCAACCCCGACATTTGTAACTGCGGCGGTATCTCCACGATGCTGGACATCGCGGCGATGGCACAGCCGCATGCGGTGGCGATGGCGCCGCACAACTACAACTCGACGCTGGTGGGCCTCGCGGCGACGGTGCAGCTGTCGGCGGTGATCCCGAATTTCTGGCTGGCGGAATGCTTCATCAACCTGAAGCCGGCCTGTGACGCGATCGCGGTGGCGCCGCTGGTGGTGGCGGACAGTTTCGTCGACCTGCCGACGACGCCGGGGCACGGGATCGATATCGATGTGCAGCGGCTGAAGGCCGCGCCGTTCCGCGACATGGGCACGCGGGCGGGCAAGGCGCTGCGGTCCCACACCGAGGAGTTTCCGCGCAAGCACTATGTCGTGGTGGCGACGCGGACGGGGTACTGAGCCCTCGGCGCGGCGGAATCGCTATTCCTTCCCCGCCGCGTCACGGTATCGTGATCCCGGCACCCGGGCCGGGTGCCGCACAACGATACGAACGGGAAACTCACGATGCTCCTCACTCGCCGCGGCCTGCTGGTTGGCGCCGCGACCGCGCTTGGCGTGCTGACGCTGGATGCAACCGGCGCCGAGGCGGCCTCGGCCGCGACACTGACCACCGACTCGAAGCGCCGCCTGGCCGCCTTGTACGGCATCAACCCGAAGACGCGGGAATTGGCCCGCAAGGCCAGGGGCATCCTGGTATTCCCCTCGATCGTGAAGGCCGGCCTGGTCGTCGGGGGGATGGAGGGCGATGGGGCGATGCTGCAGCGCGGGCGCGCCAGCGGGTTCTACAACATCACCGCCGCGTCCTTCGGCCTGCAGGCCGGCGTGCAGACCTTCAGCTATGCGCTGTTCTTCATGAACGCGGGGGCGCTGAAATACCTGGCCGAGAGCGATGGCTGGGCGATCGGCGGCGGCCCGTCGGTGGTGGTGGCCGACAAGGGCGTGGCCCGCAGCCTGAACACGACCACGCTGAAGCATGACGTCTACGCCTTCCCGTTCGGGCAGAAGGGGCTTATGGCGGGTGTCGGCCTGGAAGGTTCGAAGATCACCCGGATCACCCCGGACGCCTGAGACAACCAACAGATCGAAGGGGCATCGTGATGCCTGGACCCCTGTTTCGCGGAATCGCGCTCTGCGCGGCGCTCTCGCTGACGCTGCCACCGGCGGCGTTCGCCCAGGCTCCGGCCGCGGCCAGCGCGCCGGCGCCGGCGAACGGCCAGGCCGCCAGCGGCTACAGCACCGAGCAGCTGGACGCCATGCTGGCGCCCATCGCGCTGTATCCCGACGCGCTGCTGGCGCAGGTGCTGATGGCCGCGACCTTCCCGTTCCAGATCGTGGAGGCCGCGCGCTGGCTGGACCAGGGCAGCAACAAGTCGCTGCAGGGCGATGCGCTGGCCAAGGCGCTGGTCGCGCAGCCCTGGGACCCCAGCGTGAAGTCGCTGGTGCCGTTCCCGCAGGTGCTGGCGATGATGAACGCCAGGCTGGACTGGCTGCAGCAGCTTGGCTACGCGATGTCGACGCAGCAGAGCGATGTGATGAACTCGGTGCAGCGGCTGCGCCGGCAGGCGCAGCAGGCGGGCACGCTGCAGACCACGCCGCAGCAGACGGTCACCACCAGCCCGCAGCAGGTGATCGTGATCGAGCCGGCTGATCCGCAGACCGTCTTCGTGCCGGTCTACAACCCGGCCCAGGCGTTCGGCACCTGGCCGTACCCGGCGACGCCGCCGGTCTATATCCCGCCGCCGCCCGGCTATGCGATCGGCAGCGCGCTGGTCACCGGCATGGCGTTCGCCGCCGGGGCCGCGGTGGTCGGGTCGCTGTGGGGCTGGGCGCGCCCGTCCTGGGGCGCGTATGGCCGCGGCGGCTACATGAATGTCAACGTCAACCGCTTCAACACCATCAACGTGAACCGGGCGGCGATCAACAACCCGACCTGGCGGCCGCCGCCGAACCGCGTGGGTGGCCTGCCGCCGCGCGCGCCGGGCGGACCAGTCGGCGCGCCGGGCCGGCCCGGGGGCCTGCCGCCGAATGCGATCGGGCGGCCGAACGTGAACGTGCCGGGCAACCTGGTGGGCCGGCCGGGTGGGCCCGGCGGGCCGGGACGCCCCGGCGGCGTTGGCGGGCCGGGACGCCCCGGCGGCATAGGCGGCCCCGGCGGGCCGGGCGGCGTCGGAAGCCCCGGCGGAATCGGTGGGCCGGGTCGGCCAGGCGGTGTCGGCGGCCCCGGTGGCGTGGGCGGCCCCGGTGGCGTGGGCGGGCCGAGCCGGCCGGGTGGGCCGGGCGGCATCACAGCGCCGAACCGTCCGGGCACGCCCGGCGCGGCGCAGCGCCCGCAGGTGCAGCGGCCGTCGCAGATGCCGGCGCGCAACAATGCGTTCGGCGGCATGCGCGATGGTGCCAATGCCAGCCAGTTCTCGAACCGGGGCGCGCAGAGCCGCAACTTCCAGGCGGCATCCCGCCCGGCGCCGTCGCGCGGCGGCGGGGCGCCGGCCCGCGCGGGCGGCGGCGGCGGGCGGCGGCGATAGGGGAGGGGAGGACACAGCAT
>CAYZKM010000634.1:0-3081 GCA_964478525.1 uncultured Bifidobacterium sp. | reverse complement strand
GGATGAAGCAGTTGCCGGTCGCCAGCGCCACCGGGATCATCCACAGCGGCACCATCAGCGGGAAGTTGAACGGCGTGATGCCGGCCACCACGCCCAGCGGCTGGCGCACCGACCAGGCATCGATGCCGGTGCCCACGGCCTCGGTGTATTCACCCTTCAGCAGGTGCGGGATGCCGCAGGCGAACTCCACCACTTCCAGGCCGCGCTGCACCTCGCCATCGGCGTCCGACAGCACCTTGCCGTGTTCCGATGTGATGATCGCCGACATCTCCTTGCGGTCGCGCTCCAGCAGGTCCTTCAGCTTGAACATCACGCGCGCGCGGCGCAGCGGTGACGTCGCGGCCCAGGCCGGGAAGGCGGCGTTCGCCGCCGCGACGGCGCGGTCGACCTCGGCCGCGTCGGCCAGGCCGACCCGGGCCTGCACCTCGCCCGAGGCGGGGTCGAAGACATCGCCGAACCGGCCGCTGCCGCTGGCGACCAACTTCCCGCCGATGAAATGTCCGATCTCGCGCATGCCCGTTCCTCCATTCTGCTGAGGGCGGGATTAGGACGGAATCGGACGTCTTGCCAACCCGGGGCGGCAGCGGGCGCGGGCGCCGGTGTCAGCGGGACGGGTCGATCCAGCCGAAATGCCCGTCGGACCGGCGATACACCACGTTCAGATCGCCGGTGGCGCTGTTGCGGAACATCAGCACCGCCTGGTCGGCCAGGTCCATGCGCATCACCGCCTCGCCGACGCTCAGCAGCGATATCTCGGTATGCGTCTCGGCGATCACGGTCGCGTGCGACCCGGCCAGGCCGGCATCTTCCGGCGCCGTGTCGTCGGCGGTCTCCTCCTCCTGGCGCAGGACGTACTGGCGCGCCGCCTCGGGGCGTTCGCGGTTGGCGATGTCGCGGGCATGGTCATTCACCCGGCGGCGATAGCGGCGCAGGCGCTTGGCGATGTGTTCGGCCGCGCTGTCGAAGGCGGCGCTCGCCTCGGCCGCCTCGCCCTCGCCGCGCAGCCGCAGCCCCTTCCCGGCATGCATATTGATATCGCACGTGAAAAAGCTGCGCGCTCGGCTGAAGGTGACATGCGCCTCCAGCGCGCGGTCGAAATATTTGCCGACGATCGTATCGAGGTTGGAGGAAACCCGCGTGCGCAGCGCGTCCGAGAGTTCGACCTGCTTGCCTGAAATCGTGATCTGCATGTGCATCTCCCCCGTTCCGAGGACGCGGGGGGGGCGAACCCTGTCAATCAGGCCGGGATCGCCTTTTCCCGCCGGCGCTGCACGGAATTGGGGATACGCAGCGCCTCCCGGTATTTGGCCACGGTCCGGCGTGCGATGTCCACGCCTTCGCTGCGCAGTGTTGCCACAAGCGCATCATCGGACAGGATATCGTTCGGCGCCTCGGCCTCGATCAGCACGCGGATCCGGTGGCGGACCGCCTCGGCGCTGTGGGTTTCGCCGCCATGCGTGGCCTGGATGGCGGTGGTGAAGAAATATTTGAGCTCGAACATCCCGCGCGGGGTGGCGATGTATTTGTTGGCGGTGACCCGGCTGACGGTGCTTTCATGCAGCTCCACCGCCTCAGCGATGTCGCGCAGGATCAGCGGGCGCAGATGCGCGACCCCGTGCTGCAGGAACCCGTCCTGCTGGCGGATGATCTCGGCCGCGACCTTCAGGATGGTCTGCGCCCGCTGCTGCAAGGACCGCACCAGCCAGTTGGCCGAGGCGAGCTGCTCGTTCAGGAACTGCTTCTCCTCGCGCCTGGCGCTGGGCACGACGCGGGCGTGGAAGCGTTCGTTCACCAGCAGGCGCGGCATGGTGTCCGGGTTCAGCTCCACCAGCCAGGCATCGTCGGGCGCCTTGCGCAGCAGCAGGTCGGGCACCACCGCGGGTGCGGGCTCGCTGTCGTAGGACGCGGCGGGCTTGGGGTCCAGCTCGCGGATCTCGGCGACCATCCCGGCCAGGTCCTCGGCATCGACCTCGCAGACCGTCATCAGCCGGCGCATGTCGCGGCGGGCGAGCAGGTCCAGATTGTCCAGCAGGCGCTGCATGGCCGGGTCCAGCCGGTTCTTCTCGGCCAGCTGCGCGGCCAGGCACTCCCGCAGGTCGCGCGCGAACAGCCCGCTCGGGTCGAAGCGCATCATCACGCCGCGCACCGCCTCGATCCGCTCCAGCGGCAGGTTCATGGCGGTGGCGATGTCGGCGGGGCTGGCGGTCAGCCGCCCGGCGGGGCACAGCAGGGCGATCAGATGCGCCCCGATCATGCGGTCGACCGGGTCGTGGAAGCCGAGGCGCAGCTGCTCGCCCAGGTAGTCCCGCAAGGGCGGGCGCTCATTCGCCACGGATTCGATGCCGAACTCGCTGTCGTCGAACGAGGTGTTGCCGCCGCGCCCGTCCATCGTGCCCAGCAACGGGCCGCCATCGGCGGAACCCCCGGCGTCGTAGGTGTTGGACAGGTCGGCATCCAGCGGGCTGGCCGCATCCGTGGGCAGCGTGTCGGTGGCCACCGCGGCCGCGGCGTCGGCGGGCGTATCGGCGGGGCCGGTCATCTGGTCCAGCGCCGGACGGTCGGTCGGCGGCAGTTCGGGCGCCTCGTCGCGTTCCAGCAGCGGGTTGCGCTCCAGCTCCTCCTCGACGAAGGCCGAAACCTCGATGTTGGAGTACTGGAGCAGTTTGATCGCCTGCCGCAATTGCGGCGTCATCACCAGCGTCTGGCTTTGGCGGAGATCGAGACGTGGGGCTATCGCCATGGCGGGCCGATTATCGGCCGAGCGGCGGTCAGGTCAAATGGATTCCGCCGGTCGGCATGCAAAAACCGTGCTAAAGGCTGAAGTGCTCGCCCAGATACACGCGTCTCACGTCTTCGTGCGCCACCACCTCCTCGGGCCGGCCCTCCATCAGCACCTGCCCGTCATGCATGATGTAGGCGCGGTCGATGATCTCCAGCGTCTCGCGCACGTTGTGGTCGGTGATCAGCACGCCGATGCCGCGATCCTTCAGATGCCGGACCAGGTCGCGGATTTCGCCGACCGCGATGGGGTCGATGCCGGCCAGGGGCTCGTCCAGCAGGATGTATGACGGCTGCGAGGCC
>CAYZKM010000633.1:0-3082 GCA_964478525.1 uncultured Bifidobacterium sp. | reverse complement strand
GGTAGCCACATCCTCTCTCCTCGGAACCGGAGGGACAATCTCTTTGGAAGCGATATCTAGCGCGCTTTCCGGCTGACCGTAAACGGTCAGCGCGCGCTATCTTATTGTCTGATCGCATGATTCACCCGCTGCCACGGTTCCGCTCAGCGGGATCATGCTCTAGAATTCCTTCCATACGGCCGTATCGGCGGTATCCGGAACCTCCTCCGGTGCCGCCATTTCGGCGCGACGGGTGGCGGACGGCATCACCGCTTGAGGACGGGCGGCGGCGGGATCAGTATGGACCCACAGCGGCAAAGGAGCCCGTCATGCTTCGGATCAGCAACCTCGATCATCTCGTGCTGCGTGTCACCGACCTGCAGGCGATGATCCATTTCTACTCCGAGGTCCTCGGCTGCCCCGTCGAGAAGGTCCAGGACACGCTGGGCCTGTATCAGCTGCGCGCCGGCACCGCGCTGATCGACCTCGTGCCGGTCTCCGGCCCCCTCGGCCAGAAGGGCGGCGCCGCGCCTGGACGCGAGGGCCGCAACCTCGATCACTTCTGCCTGCGCGTCGAACCTTTCGACCCCGACGCAATCATCGCGCATCTGCGCGCCCATGGCTGCGAGCCCGCGCCGGTGGCATCGCGCTATGGTGCCGAGGGCCAGGGCCCGTCGATCTATGTCCCCGACCCCGAGGGCAATGTGGTCGAGCTGAAGGGCCCACCCTACCCCTGAGCTAAATCGCGTGCTCCCCCGCGCCGGACGCTGCGGCGGGGGCAGCCGGTGCGGCGGCCGGCGGGACCAGCGGCACCGGCTTGTTCTCGGGTGGCGGCTCGACCGGTGGCAGCGGTGTCGCCTTCACCGCCGGCGGCGGCGGTGCGGTGGGTGGTGCCGCACCGGCCTCGGGGTTCGTGTAGTCGGGCACGACGCGGGCCTGCGTGCCGGCGATCACCAGCACCTTCAGCCCCAGTTTCAGCGGCGCCTCGTCCTTCTGCGTCACGCTGACCAGGTCGCCGTTCGGCTTGCGGATGATGTATTCGAACGCCTTGGAATCGCCGGCCACATGCTCCGCCGCCGATCCGGCCAGCCCACCGACCAGGCTGCCGCCCAGCGCCGTCAGGGCACTGACCGCGCCGGTTCCCACCTGCGCCCCGGCGATGCCGCCCGCCGCGCCGCCGGTCACCGCGCCCACCGCGCCGGATGCGCTGACCGCCACCGGGCGGACACCGACGATGACGCCCTGCTCGACCTTGTTGGCCTGCTGCACAGCCGAGGAGGCATAGGTGTCAGGCGAATAGTTGGGGCCGCAGCCGGCCAGCATGATGGCCAGGGCGGCAATCCGGGATAGTCGCGCTGTCAAGGCTTCCAGCTCTCCACGTTCGTGGGCGCGCTTCGTACAGGACATCAGGGCGTTTTGTCATCGATTTCGCGCCTGCGAAATTGCCGACCCTGCTCCACGGGCTTACCATGCCGGCCATGAGCGACCAAACACCGCGCGGGCTGGCCCGCAATACCGCCAACTATGGTGATCGCGACTTCGCGCTGTATCTGCGCCGGTCCTTCGCCAAGTCCATGGGCTACAGCCAGGCGATGCTCGACAAGCCAGTCGTCGGCATCGTCGACACCGGCTCGGACTACAACAACTGCCACCGCATGGTGCCGGAGCTGATCGAGGCGGTGAAGCGCGGCGTGCTCGCCGCCGGCGGGCTGCCGCTGGCATTCCCGACCGTGTCGCTGTGCGAGCCGTCGCTGTCGCCGACCTCGATGCATTACCGCAACCTGGCCGCCATCGATACCGAGGCGATGCTGACGGCCCAGCCGATGGACGCCGCCGTGATGGTAGGCGGGTGCGACAAATCCGTCCCCGCGCAGCTGATGGCCGCCGCGTCCGCCGACATCCCCGCCGTCCAGCTCGTCACCGGCCCGATGCTGGCCACGCCGTTCCAGGGGGAGCGCCTGTCCGCCTGCACCGATTGCCGGCGCTACTGGGCCGCCTATCGCGCCGGCACCGTCACGCGGGAACGGATCGGCCAGATCGAAGGCCGCCTGGCCACCACCGCCGGCACCTGCGGCGTGATGGGCACCGCGTCCACCATGGCCTGCATCGGCGAGGCGCTGGGCATGATCCCCCTGGGCCACGGGTCGATCCCCGCCGTGCATGCCGACCGGCTGCGCGCCGCCGAGGAAGCCGGCGCGCTGGCGGTGCGGCTGATCACCAACCCGATCCGCCCGTCCGAGATCATCACCGAGCATTCGGTGGAGAACGCCGTCCGCGTGCTGCTGGCCCTGGGCGGGTCGACCAACGCGCTGATCCACCTGACCGCCGTGGCCGGCCGTCGCGGCGTGAAGATCGACCTGCACCGGTTGAACGAATTGTCCGACTCCACCCCCGTGCTGGTCGACCTGAAGCCGACCGGCGAAGGCTATATGGAGGATTTCCACAGCGCCGGCGGCATGCCCGCCCTGCTGTGGGAACTGCGTGACCTGCTGCACCTGGACACGATCGACGTGACCGGCACCACGCTGGGCGAACGGCTGGTCGAGCCCGCCTTCGTCGACCGCCGCTATATCCGGGCGCGCAGCGAACCGATGTCTCCCGTGGGCGGGATCGTGTCGTTGTTCGGCTCTCTGGCACCGCGGGGTGCCATCCTGAAGCGCAGCGCCGCCACGCCCTCGCTGTTCGAGAAGGAGGCACGGGCAATCGTGTTCGACGGCCTGGCCGACCTGGCCACCCGGATCGACGACCCAGCGCTGGATGTGACGGCGGACGACATCCTGGTGCTGAAAAACGCGGGATCGCTGACCCCGGCGGGGATGCCCGAGGCCGGTTACCTGCCGATCCCGTCGAAGCTGGCCCGCGCCGGCGTGAAGGACATGGTGCGCATGAGCGATTGCCGCATGTCGGGCACCGCATTCGGCACGATCGTGCTGCACATCACGCCCGAGGCGGCGGCAGGCGGGCCGCTGGGCCTGATCGAGACCGGCGACAGGGTGCGCCTGTCGATCGCCAACCGGTCCCTGGACCTGCTGGTGGACGCGGCAGAGCTGGAACGCCGGCGCGCGCGCTGGACCCCGCCGGCGAAGCCGGTGCGCGGGTGGGA
>CAYZKM010000632.1:0-3090 GCA_964478525.1 uncultured Bifidobacterium sp. | reverse complement strand
GGTCCATATGCTCGCACCCGGCGTTCAGCAGGGCGACCATGTGCAGGGCGCGCTCGCCGCCGGATGCGGCGCCCATCACCACGCCGATCAGGCGGACCCCGCCGCGGACCGAGCTGGTGATCAGGTTGTAGCCCGAGGCATGGGTATAGCCGGTCTTGAGCCCGTCGGCGCCGGGGTAGGATTGCAGCAGCCGGTGGTGGTTGAACATCACGCGGCGGTGCCAGGTGAAGCTGGGCGTCGCGAAGTAGCGGTAGAACCCGGGGAAATCCGCGATCAGCCGGCGCGCGAGGATGGCGAGGTCGCGCGCCGTGGTCACCTGCTCGGGATCGGGCAGGCCCGAGGCGTTCTGGAAGCGGGAATTGCTCATGCCGATCGCGTGCGCGCGGAGCGTCATCATCTGGGCGAAGCGGTCCTCGGTCCCGCCGAGGAGTTCGGCCAGCGCGGCGGCGGCGTCGTTGGCGGATTTGGTGACCAGGCCGAGCACCGCCTGTTCCACGGTGATCTGGGTGCCCGGGAGAAGGCCGAGCTTGGTGGGTTCCATGGAGGCGGCGTGGGAGGAGACGGGGACGAGCTGGCCCAGGCTGATGCGGCGGTCGCGGATCGCCTCGAACACCATATAGATGGTCATGACCTTGACCAGGCTGGCGGGATAGCGTGGCTGGTCGGCGTTGACGGCGGAGATCACGGCGCCGGAATTGGCATCCAGCACCACCGAGCTGTAGCGGTACGAGCCGATCTGGGCGTGGGCGGCGCCGGCGAACAGGCCGGAGACGAGGCTGGCGGCCAGGATGACCGATGCCAGCCAGCGCGGCCGGAAATTGCGCTGACGATGCCCTGGCAGTGCCATTCCGAAGTCCCCGATACGTCCCAGAAGATGGATTCTATTGCCGCCGGGCCGGGCTGTCCAGCCGAAAGATTGCAAAAAGTAAGGCGAGCGAACGGGTTAGAGGAATATCTTCGGATCATGTCGGATGCGATGCGGCGCAATATGGTGTCGCGCGATCGTATTGTGCGATGCAACATTTTCGCTTGATCCCCGATCCGCACCGCCCTATATGCCGTCGTGTTGCGGTGCAGCAAAACGCGGCCGTAAAGCAGATCATTGGTTGGAGCCGCCGCCCGGGCGCGTTTGCCGGGGCCTGAAGCGCCAGCCTCGCAGGAGTTTGACGGCATGAGTGTGAAACCGAAGGCCGCCGAGGCTGCGGCGACGACGACGACGGAAACCGCCACGAAGGGCATCGACGCGACCGTGTCGAGCCTGAAGGACGGCATGCAGAAGGCGGCCGCCGGGTTCGAGACGACCCAGGCCAAGGTCAAGGAAGGTATGGAGAAAGCAATGAAGACGGCAGAAGAATTCGTGACGTTCGGCCAGGGCAACATGGAAGCCTTCGTGAAGTCCGGCCAGATCTGGGCCGCCGGCGTGCAGGACCTGCAGAAGCAGTTCGCCGCCACGGCGCAGGCCAGCTTCGACGAGAGCATGAGCACCTTCAAGGCGCTGACCTCGGTGAAGTCGCTGAAGGACGCGATCGACCTGCAGACCAGCTTCGCCCGCTCGGCGATGGAGAAGACCATGGCCGAGTCCGGCCGCCTGACCGAGGCGTCGCTGAAGCTGACCGAGCAGGCGATGGCGCCGATCACGGCCCGCGTCACCCTCGCGGTCGAGAAGATGGTGAAGCCGCTCTGACCGAGCGCGACTGACAGGGCGGACCGCTCCGCTTCGCTCCCCCCCAGAACGGGGTGCTTCGCTCGCCGACGGAAGGCCCGGGTTTCGACCCGGGCCTTTCTTTTTTCGTCCGCGTCCGTCCGCCGCGGCAGGGGGGCGGATGATCACGCGGAAACCGTCCGTGCCAGGCCGGAACAGGTGGTCCGGCACGGGGCAGGTCTGCTACAAGACGCGTGCGGCCGGCGCGGGCGGGGTCACGCGGGCCTTGCAGGCGCGCCCCTTCGGCGCAATCGTCGGGTCCGACCCCCGCACCCTCTTTCAACCGGACATATCCTTCCGATATGGTCGTGGCGAGGAGACCGGGGGATGGCGCGGGGCGCGGCCCGACGAATCGAGTGATCGGCGGATCGAGTGATCGACCGATCGGGTGACCGACCGATCGGGCAGGGGCCCATGGAATGACCGGTGTACGGATGCGGACAACGATGAGCGACAACGACAAGCGCGGGGGCGGTACCAACGACGGGCCGAACACAGGGGTCGTGGTGAAGGCCCGCCCGAAGACCCGCAAGCCGGCGATGTACAAGGTGCTGATGCTGAACGACGACTACACGCCGATGGAGTTCGTCGTGCACGTCCTGGAACGGTTCTTCCAGAAGACCCGGGAAGAGGCGACGCGCATCATGCTGCATGTCCATCGCCGCGGCGTCGGCGTATGCGGCGTCTACACTTATGAAGTCGCCGAGACGAAAGTGACCCAGGTCATGGACCTGGCGCGCCAGAACCAGCACCCTCTGCAATGCACGATCGAGAAGGAATGATTGCATTGCGTGGCGTTGACGTGGCCACATGTATGACATCGGCCGCCGGCGCGAGGATCGTGCCGCGAGGCGATCAGGCCCGGGTTCCGGGCCGTAGAGCGTAGGAGCAGCGACGACATGCTTTCCCGTAACCTCGAACAGACGTTGCACCGCGCCCTGTCGTATGCGAGCGAGCGCCGGCACGAATACGCGACCCTCGAACATCTGCTTCTCGGCTTGGCCGAGGATACGGATGCCGCGACGGTGCTGCGCGCCTGCGGCGTCGATCTGGACAAGCTGCGTGCCGATCTCTCGGAATTCCTCGACAAGGACCTCGCGGGGCTGGCCACCGACCGCCCCGGCGATCCGAAGCCGACGGCCGGGTTCCAGCGCGTCGTGCAGCGCGCGGCAATCCATGTGCAGTCCTCGGGCCGCGACGAGGTGACCGGGGCCAACGTGCTGGTCGCCCTGTTCAGCGAGCGCGAGAGCCATGCGGTCTACTTCCTGCAGCTGCAGGACATGACGCGACTCGACGCGGTGAACTTCATCAGCCACGGCATCGCCAAGGCGCCCGGCCGCACCCAGGGGGGCCGCGCCAACCAGCCCCAGCAGAATGAGGCCGAGGCC
>CAYZKM010000631.1:0-3092 GCA_964478525.1 uncultured Bifidobacterium sp. | reverse complement strand
GTCGAAGGGCCTGCCGGCCTCCCCCGGCGCGGCCTGCGGCATCGTCGTCTTCTCGGCCGATGAGGCCGAGGCGCGCGCGGCGAAGGGCGAGAGCGTCATCCTCGTGCGCATCGAGACTTCGCCCGAGGACATCCACGGCATGCACGCCGCCAAGGGCATCCTGACCACGCGCGGCGGCATGACCAGCCACGCCGCGGTGGTGGCGCGCGGCATGGGCCGGCCCTGTGTGGCCGGCGCCGGCGGGATCAGCGTCGACTACAACAACCAGGTCCTGGCCGCGATGGGCAAGGAGATCCGCGCCGGCGAGGTCCTGACCATCGACGGCGCGACCGGCGAGGTGTTCGTGGGCTCGGTTCCGATGATCGAACCGAAGCTGTCGGGCGATTTCGGCACCCTGATGGAATGGGCCGATGGCTGCCGGCGCATGGGCGTGCGCGCCAATGCCGAAACCCCGCTGGATGCCGAGACCGCGCGCAAGTTCGGCGCCGAGGGCATCGGGCTGTGCCGGACCGAGCACATGTTCTTCGACCCCGAGCGCATCGGCGCCGTGCGGCAGATGATCATGGCGAACTCCGAGGATGGCCGCCGGGCCGCCCTGGCCAAGCTGCTGCCGTTCCAGCGCGAGGATTTCCGCAAGCTGTTCACCATCATGGCCGGGCTGCCGGTGACGATCCGCCTGCTCGATCCGCCGCTGCACGAATTCCTGCCGCATCAGGAAGCCGAGATGCAGGAGGTGGCCGACGCGCTGGATACCGACCTGGAGACGATCCGCCGCCGCCTGGCCGAGCTGGCCGAGGCCAACCCGATGCTGGGCCATCGCGGCTGCCGCCTGGGGATCACCTACCCCGAGATCTATGAGATGCAGGCGCGTGCCATCTTCGAGGGCGCGCTGCTGGTCGCCAGGGAGAGCGGCAAGGCTCCGCACCCCGAGGTGATGATCCCGCTGGTCGGCACCCGCAAGGAGCTGGAGATGACCCGCGCGCAGGTCGAGGCGGTCGCGGCCGAGGTCTTCGCCGCCGCCGGCCGGACGATCGAATACAGCGTCGGGACGATGATCGAGCTGCCCCGCGCCGCCCTGATCGCCGACCGCATCGCCGAGGTCGCCGACTTCTTCAGCTTTGGCACCAATGACCTGACGCAGACCGTGTTCGGCCTGTCGCGGGACGACGCCGGCAAGTTCCTGCCCGCCTATGTGGAGGCCGGAATCCTGGCCAAGGACCCGTTCGTCTCGATCGATGTCGAGGGCGTCGGCGAGATGGTCCGCATCGCCACCGAGAAGGGCCGCGCGACCAAGAACAAGCTGAAGCTGGGCATCTGCGGGGAGCATGGCGGCGACCCCGCCTCGATCTCGTTCTGCGAGAAGGTCGGGCTGGACTATGTCTCGTGCAGCCCCTACCGCGTGCCGGTCGCCCGCCTGGCTGCGGCACAGGCGGCCCTGGGCGTGGAGGGCGATCGCACGGCGTGAGACGAAGCCGCGTCCGGCCGGGACCGATCGGGACCGGACCGGAGGGGCCTACCCCTCCAGCGTCCGCACGAACCCGGCCAGGCCGGACATCCTGGCGCGCGCCAGCCGAGCGGCGCGCAGGATGGCACGGGTGTCGGCAATGGCGGTTTCGAGGTCGTCGTTGACCACGACGTGGTCGAACTCCGCCCAATGGCTGATCTCGTCGCGGGCCACCGCCATGCGGCGCGCGATCTCCTCGGGCGCATCCCCGCCCCGCCCGCGCAGCCGCGACCGCAGCGCGGCCAGGCTGGGCGGCAGGATGAACACGCCCACCACGTCAGCCGGCAGTTTCTGCCGCATCTGCCGATGGCCCTGCCAGTCGATGTCGAAGACCAGGTCATGGCCCTCGGCCAGCGCCCGCTCGACCGGCCCGCGCGGCGTGCCATAGGCGTGCGTGCCTTGCAGCACCCGGGCCCATTCCAGCAGGGCATCGCCGGCCTCGGCCGCGGCGAAGGCGGCCTCGGTCAGGAAATGGTAGTGGACGCCGTCGACCTCGCCGGGCCGGGGCGTGCGGGTGGTGACGCTGATGGACCGGCGCAGGCCGGGCTCCCGCGCGACCAGGGCCTCGGTGATGGCGGTCTTGCCGGCCCCGGACGGTGCCGACAGCACCAGGCAGACGCCGCGGCGCGCGATCGGGCTCATTCGATGTTCTGCACCTGCTCACGGAGTTGGTCGATCGCGGCCTTCAGCTTCAGCCCCGTCGCGGTCAGCGCCACCGAGGCCGACTTGCTGCACAGCGTGTTGGCCTCGCGGTTGAACTCCTGGACCAGGAAGTCGAAGCGGCGGCCGATATTGACGCCCTCGGCCATCAGCGCGCGGGCGGCGTCGATATGGGCCGACAGCCGGTCCAGCTCCTCGCGCACGTCCGAGCGGGTGGCCAGCAGGGCGACCTCCTGCGCGATCCGCTCCTCGGGCAGGGTGGTGGCTTCCCGCAGCAGGGCCTGCAGGTTCTCCATCACCCGGGCGCGCTGCGCGGCGGGCTGGTCCGCCGCCTCGATCGCCGCCTGGCCGCGCAGGGCGACGATCTCGTCCAGCAGCCCGGACAGGATATCGGCCAGGCGTCCGCCCTCGGCATGGCGGGACCGCACCATCCCGGCCAGCGTCGCGGTGAAGCCGGCCTTGACATCGGCCAGCGCGGCGGCGCGCTCCTCGGCCGGATCGGCCGCGGCCTGGCGCATGATGCCGGGCAGGCCCAGCAGCGCCTCGGCCCGCGGCACCGCGCTGCCGGGCATCCGCCGGTGCAGGTCCATGACCAGCGCCATCGCCTGTTCCAGCGCGTCCGGATCGATGGTCAGGCGGGATTCGGTGTCCCGCTTCAGCGACAGGTTGGCGGTCACGTTGCCGCGCTTCAGCGCCCTGCCCAGCTCCTCGCGGAAGGCGGGTTCCAGCGCGTCCCACCCGTTCGGCAGGCGGAAGCGCGCATCGAGGCCGCGGCCGTTGACGCTGCGCAGCTCCCAGACCCAGGTCAGGCCGTTCACGCTGCCCTCGGAGCGGGCGAATCCGGTCATGGAGGCGAGGGGTGTTTTCATGCCCGGTCTTCTAACAGGCGTGCCCGAGGCTGCGAACCTGGAATACCGTGGCATGATGA
>CAYZKM010000630.1:0-3102 GCA_964478525.1 uncultured Bifidobacterium sp. | reverse complement strand
CATCCTGGCCGGCGATGCGGAACCCGGCGTGACGATCCTGCAGATGGACGCCGGGCTGGACACCGGGCCGAGGCTGCTGCGCCAGGCCGGGCCGATCACCCCGACGACCTCGGCCGCGCAGCTGCACGACATCCTGGCCGAGATGGGCGGGCGCCTGGTCGTGCAGGCGCTGGCCGCCGATCCCGCCCCGGTGCCGCAGCCGGTGGCCGGCGTGACCTATGCCCCCAAGCTGACGCGGGAGGATGGGCGGATCGACTGGCACCGCGATGCCGCCGCCATCGACCGGCAGGTGCGCGCCTTCGACCCCTGGCCCGGCACATTCACCACGCTGGCGGGGGCGGTGTTCAAGGTCCTGTCGGCCACCCCGGCCGAGGGCGCCGGGCCGCCAGGGCAGGTATTGGCAGGGCAGGTATTGGACGATCGGCTGACCGTCGCCTGCGGCCGTGGCGCACTGCGCCTGACCCGCGTGCAGGCCCCCGGCCGAGCGGCGATGGACGCCGAGGCGTATCTGCGCGGCCATCGCATCGACGCCGGCACCGTCCTGGGCGCGTGAGCGCGCAGCGGTGACCTCATGGGCCCTGAAGCTGGAATATGACGGCGGCTCGTTCGTCGGCTGGCAGCGGCAGCCCGCGAATCTCTCGGTCCAGCAGGTGCTGGAAGACGCCGCCAGCCGGCTGAACCACGGGCTGGCGGTGTCCAGCATCGTCGCCGGGCGCACCGATGCCGGGGTGCATGCCGCCGGCCAGGTCGCCCAGCTGGCATTGCCCCAGGGCTACACGCCCCGGCGGGTGCGCGATGCGCTGAACTTCCACATGAAGCCGCACCCGGTCGTGGTGCTGGAAGCCGCGCCGGCGCCCGAGGGGTGGAATGCCCGGTTCTCGGCCATCCTGCGGTCCTATCGGTTCGTGATCCTGAACCGGCGCGCTCGCCCGGCCATGGCGCTGGGCCGCGTCTGGCACGTCGCCCCGCCGCTGGATGCCGAGGTCATGGCGCAGGCCGCGCGATCGCTGCTGGGGCGGCACGACTTCACCTCGTTCCGGGCGGCATCGTGCCAGGCGCGGTCGCCGTTGCGCACGCTGGACCGGCTGGACGTGCGCCGCGAGGGAGAGATGATCGTGATCGAGGCCGAGGCGCGCAGCTTCCTGCATCATCAGGTCCGCAACCTGGCCGGCACGCTGCGCCTGGTGGGCGATGGTTCCTGGCCGGTGGGGCGCGTGGCGCAGGCGCTGGCGGCGCGCGACCGTTCGGCGGCCGGGCCGACGGCGCCGCCCGAGGGTCTGTGCCTGATGCGGGTGGGCTATGCGGCCGATCCGTTCCAGGCCGGCGGGCCCGACTGAACCGGCCCCCGCTCAGCCGCCGCCCAGGGTCATGCCGGTCATGGCGAAGCCCAGCCCGATGACCTGGTCCAGCATCACGAGATAGGCGGCGAACAGCGGCCCGGTGGCCAGCGACAGGCGTACCGCGTACCATTCCAGCCACAGCGCCCAGCCCATCACGAACAGCTGCGCCGCCTGGTCGACCATCGGCGGCGCGCCCAGGAAGCCGGGGATGGCGCCAGCGGTGATCAGGATGTTGCCGACGACGTTGCACCAGTTCCAGATCGCGATGAAGCGGGGCCACAGCGGCCCCCGGCCCATCGCCGCGGCGATGCGCGCCGAGATCACCGCGAAGGCCAGCCAGCTGACCAGATAGACCAGCAGGTCGCGCAGCAGAATATGGCCGGCGCGGGCGGGCAGTCCGCTCTCGGTCCAGGCCATGATGCGCAGCAGGATGATCGGCGGCAGCGCGACCGGGATCGCCCAGAAGCTGCGCAGCGCGCCCGCCATGTCGGCAGAGACGAAATGCAGGCCGGTGGCACGCCCGCGCGCCAGCAGGAAGGCGGCGTGCAGCCCGTTGGCGACGGCGGCGGGCAGGGTCATGCACGCAACGCCGTGGCGATCATCCGCGGGACCAGGACCGACGCGGTGGTGGCGACATGCACCGACAGGACCACCAGTGCCGCCCGTCCGCCCGAGACGTACAGGCCGCGGCCCACCAGGAACCAGTGCAGCCACAGCGCATAGACGCCCAAAGCGAAGGCCAGCCCGACCGCGATGCCGCGCCCGCCCAGGATGCCGCCCAGGCTGAACGCGACCAGGACGAAGATCATCAGTGCGAACTGGCACCAGTTGAAGGCCGTGGCGAAGCGTGCCCAGGCGGCATCGCGTTGCCAGCGATGGGCAAACCAGTGCGACAGCACGGGCGGGGTCAGCAGGGCGCAGGCGGATGCCAGCAGTTCCAGCGCCGCCAGGCCCAGATGCCCGCTCAGGATCGCGCCCTGGCTGCCGATCAGCACGAACAGGCTGATCGGCACCAGGCTGATCAGGAACGACCGTTCGGTGTGGCCGAAGCGGCGGATCGCCTCGCCGTCGCCGCGCGCGACCCCGACGATGCCCTGGAAGATCGTGGCCAGCGAGGGTTCACCATGGCGCGCGGGTCCGCTCATATGTGGTGCATCGTCAGGCCATGAACGCGGCGATGACGCCGCGATAGGCGCTGGCCAGGTCACGCATCTCGGCCACCGGCACGCGTTCGTCGGTCTGGTGCATGGTCGCGCCGACCAGGCCGAACTCGGCGACCGGGCAATAATTGGCGATGAACCGGGCATCGGACGTGCCGCCGCCGGTATCCAGCCTGGGCTCGACACCGGTTGCCGCGACGATGGCCCCGCGCAGGATATCGACCAGGGGGCCCGGCCTGGTAACGAAGGACTCCCCGCTGATCGAGGCTTCCAGGTCGAACCGCTCGGCATGCTGGGCGATCGTGGCGCGCACCCATTCGGTCAGCGACTTGCCGGAATGCCTGTCGTTGAACCGGATGTTCAGCATCGCCCGGGCCGCGGACGGGATCACGTTCGTCGCGGTGTTCGGCGCCGAGATCATGACCAGGGGCTTCATGCTCAACAACACGCTGACCGATTTCAGCTTCCAGCCGGTGCGGGACGGCAAGCCGGTGGCCAATGCGCCGGCGCCGGGCAAGCTGCCCTTGTCAGCCATGTCGCCCACCATCGTGTTCGACAAGAATGGCAACTTCCTGGTCTCGGTCGGCTCGCCCGGCGGGCCC
>CAYZKM010000629.1:0-3103 GCA_964478525.1 uncultured Bifidobacterium sp. | reverse complement strand
ACCATCCGCTGGACTGCCCGATCTGCGACCAGGGCGGGGAGTGCGACCTGCAGGACCAGGCGATGGGCTTCGGTGCCGACACCTCGCGCTATGCCGAGAACAAGCGGGCGGTGAAGGACAAGAACCTGGGCCCGCTGGTGAAGACGGTGATGACGCGGTGCATCCATTGCACGCGCTGCATCCGCTTCATCACCGAGGTTGCCGGCGTGCCCGACCTGGGCGCGACCGCGCGCGGGGAGCACATGGAAGTCGGCACCTATGTCGAGAAGGCGCTGAGTTCCGAATTGTCGGGCAACATCATCGACCTGTGCCCGGTCGGCGCGCTGACATCGAAGCCCTATGCGTTCACCGCTCGGCCGTGGGAGCTGGCCAAGACCGACAGCGTGGATGTGCTGGACGCGGTCGGCGCCTCGATCCGTGTCGATGCCCGCGGGCCGGAGGTTCTGCGTATCCTGCCGCGCATCAACGAGGACGTGAACGAGGAGTGGCTGGGCGACAAGTCGCGCTTCTCGATCGATGGGTTGAAGCGCCGGCGGCTGGATCGCCCCTGGGTGAAGCGCGACGGCAAGCTGCAGCCCGCGACCTGGGCCGAGGCATTCGTCGCCATCGCCGAGAAGGCCAAGGGCCTGGCGGGCGACAGGATCGGCGCGCTGGCGGGCAACATGGTCGATGCCGAAAGCGTTTTGGCGCTGAAGGACCTGATGGCCGCGCTGGGGTCCGCCAACCTGGACTGCCGCCTGGACGGGGCACGGATCGACGTGTCGCGGCGCGATTTCTACACGTTCAATTCCTCGATCGCCGGGATCGAGGAGGCGGACGCGATCCTGATCGTGGGGTCGAACCCGCGCAAGGAAGCGCCGGTGCTGAATGCGCGTATCCGCAAGGCATGGGTAAGCGGGCGCGTGACGATCGGTGTGATCGGTCCGGCGCGCGACCTGACCTATCCGGCGACCGTGCTGGGCGATGGGCCGGCGGTGCTGAACGCGCTGCGCGACCCGGGGGATGCGTTCGGCGCGGTGCTGCGCGATGCGAAGAAGCCGATGATCATCGTTGGCCAGGCCGCGCTGGCGCGGGCCGATGGCGCGGCCGTGCTGGCTGCGGCGTGGCGCCTGGCGGCCGGGATCGGTGCGCTGACGCCGGAATGGCATGGGTTCAACGTGCTGCACACGGCGGCCGGCCGGGTCGGCGCGCTGGACCTGGGCTTCGTGCCCGGCGCGAAGGGCAAGGACCTGGCGGCGATGATGGGCGGCGGGGTCGATCTGCTGTGGCTGCTGGGGGCCGACGATTTCGACACGGCGAAGATCGGGCCGAACACCTTCGTGGTGTATCAGGGCCATCACGGCGATGCCGGCGCGGCGCGCGCCAATGTGATCCTGCCGGGCGCGGCCTATACCGAGAAGTCGGGCACCTATGTGAACACCGAGGGCCGGGTGCAGCGCGGCTTTGCCGCCGTCGCTCCGCCGGGCGATGCGCGCGAGGACTGGCGCATCCTGCGGGCGTTCAGCCAGACCATCGGGCGGACGCTGCCCTATGACTCGATCGATGCGTTGCGGGCGCGCCTTGACCAGGCGAATCCGACGTTCTCGAAGATCGGCTACCTGCCGCGCTTCGGCTGTTCCGACCTGACGGGGCCTGCGGGCGATCCGGAGGCGGTGGGCGAGGCGGCGTTCGGCCTGGCCGTGCCCAATTATTACCAGACCGACCCGATCAGCCGAGCGAGCGCGACGATGGCGGCGTGCGTGGAGGCGATGGGGCCAGGGCTGGCGGTGGCGGCGGAGTAGGACGATGGTCGATTTCCTGCTGCATCACCCGGTCGGGATCGTGATCCTGACGTTCATCAAGGCGCTGGCGCTGATCGTGCCGCTGCTGATCGGCGTGGCGTACCTGACTTATGCGGAACGCAAGGTCCTGGCGGCGATGCAGCTGCGCAAGGGGCCGAACGTGGTCGGGCCGTTCGGGCTGCTGCAGCCCTTCGCCGATGCGCTGAAGATGATCATGAAGGAGACGGTCATCCCGTCCGGGGCGAATCGTCTGCTGTTCCTGCTGGCGCCGATGCTGACGTTCGGCCTGGCCGTGATGGCCTGGGCGGTGATCCCGGTGAACGATGGCTGGGCGATCGCCGACATCAATGTCGGCATCCTGTACTTGTTCGCGATCTCGTCGCTGGGCGTCTACGGCATCATCATCGCGGGCTGGGCGTCGAACTCGAAATACGCGTTTCTGGGCGCGTTGCGGTCGGCGGCGCAGATGGTCAGCTATGAAGTCTCGATGGGCTTCGTGCTGGTGACCGTGCTGCTGTGCGCCGGCACCCTGAACCTGAGCGATATCGTCCGGGCGCAGCGGACGGTGTGGTTCGCGCTGCCGCTGTTCCCGATGTTCGTCGTGTTCTTCATCTCGGCGCTGGCGGAAACCAATCGCTCGCCGTTCGACCTGCCCGAGGGTGAATCGGAGATCGTCGCGGGGTTCTTCGTCGAATACAGTTCCATGAGCTTCGCGCTGTTCTTCCTGGGCGAATACGCGAACATGATCCTCATGAGCGCGATGACCACGATCCTGTTCCTGGGTGGATGGCTGCCGCCGTTCGGAACCGAGCCGTTCATCTGGATCCCCGGCCCGCTGTGGTTCATCGCGAAGATCTGTGTCTGTCTGTTCGTGTTCCTGTGGGTGCGCGCGACGTTCCCGCGGTATCGCTATGACCAGCTGATGCGCCTGGGCTGGAAGGTGTTCCTGCCGCTGTCGCTGCTGTGGCTGGTGTTGACCGCCGGCGCGCTGATGGCATTCGGGTGGCTGCCCGATGTCTGAGCAGACCGCGGTGACCCGAATTCGCCTGCCCGATCGCATCCGCCTGAAGGAGCATGCCTGATGGCATTCCTGGACCGCACCGCGCGCGCCATGCTGCTTGGCGAGCTTGTCGCGGGGTTGAGCCTGACCCTGCGCTATTTCTTCAAGCCGAAGGTCACCATCAACTACCCCTATGAGAAGGGCCCGATCAGCCCGCGCTTCAAGGGGGAGCACGCGCTGCGCCGCTATCCCAACGGCGAGGAGCGCTGCATTGCCTGCAAGCTGTGCGAGGCGATCTGCCCGGCGCAGGCCATCACCATCG
>CAYZKM010000628.1:0-3104 GCA_964478525.1 uncultured Bifidobacterium sp. | reverse complement strand
GCGGGCGGATGATCATCCCCATCGGCCAGCCGTTCAAGCGCGGGCAGGTGCTGTATGTCTATACCAAGGACGCGGACGGGAAGATCCACTCCAAGCGCGATGTCGGGGTGTATTTCATCCCGATGACCGGGGCGATCCAGAAAGCCAGGCCGGCCGGTGGCGAGGTCGCCTCGCCGGCGCCGAAGGAGCCGGCGGGCAAGGAACCCGTATCCTCGACGGCGGCCAGGACGGCCGACGAGTAGGCCGGCCCGCGCGAGCCTGTCCTGGCCGGCGCGGGCCGGCCATCCGCGCCGTCACCCGCCCGGCCCGGCCGCCGCCCGAACCTGCGTTGTGCCGCCATCGTCCGCCGCCCACCCGGCGATCCGCGCGGCGTTCCCCCGCCACGTATAGTCGCGCCGCTCCAGCTCGGCCCGCGCCCTGGTTCCCAGCGCGCGCCGCAGCGTCGCATCGCGCGCCAGGCGCCGGATCGCCGCCCATTGCGCGCCGGGATCGGCCGGGTCGAACAGCAGCGCCGTCTCCTCATGCGTCAGGATTTCCCGGATATTCGGCTGGTCGGGTGCGACGATCGCGCATCCCGCCGCCATATAGTCGAAGATCTTCAGCGGTGACGCATACGGGGTCACGCTGGGCTGCAGCGCGATGTCAAAGCCCAGCACATGCCCCGCCACCGCCTCGTGCGCCACCAGCCCGGTGAACCGGACGCGCCCCGACAGTCCCAGGCCCGCCGCCTGCTGCTCCAGTTCGGGCCGCACCGGCCCGTCCCCCACCACGGTCAGCGACAGGGCCGCCACGTCAGCCTCGGTGGCCAGCGCGCCGATCACCGTGTCCAGCCCGTGCCAGGCGCGCACGAAGCCGACGAAGCCCAGCACGACAGGCCCATCCGCCGCCGCGGCCGAGCGCGGGGGAAACCGGTCCAGCACGATCCCGTTCGGCACCACGCGCACCCGGTCCGGCACGACCCCGCCTTGGACCAGGATATCGCCCAGCACCCGCGTCACCGGCAGGATGCGGGTGGCGGAACGCCAGGTGAAGCGCTCCAGCGCCCCGGCCAGGCGGCGCAGCGCCAGCCCGCCGAAGCGCGCACGCTCCTGCGCCAGGGGGGAGTTCACTTCCAGGTACAGGATCGCCTTGTGCCGGCGCGCCAGCCAGGCCCCGGCCAGGAAGTACAGGTTGCACCGTTCATAGACGAAATCCGGGCGGAACGCCGCCCAGGCGCGGCGCAGCCGCAGATAGGCCGGCACGTTGTAGGCCAATTCCGCCAGCTCTCCCAGGAAACCCGGCAGCAGGCGGCGCAGGATCGCCACCATCCGGCTTTCGCCGCCAAAGCCGGATTGGTCATAGAAGCGCGGGCCGACGACCATCACCTCGTGCCCCGCGGCGCGGAAGGCGCCGATCAGCTCCTCGACATGCACGCTCTGCCCGTCGCGGGACTGGATCCGGTGGCTGTAGAGTATGCGCATCGTGAAACTGGATCCTGCCGCCGGGGTTCGGCGCCAGTGTATCGTCCCGCCCGGTTGTGGGCCATGATATCCGACATCGCCATGATGACCGCTCCCGGGGTTACGGACGTATGACGCTGCCGCGATGACATCTGCTGATGCCGCTACCAACGCCGACACCGATGCCCGCCTGGCGGTGTTCCAGCAGACCCTGGAACGCTGGAATGGCGCGATCAACCTGGTCAGCCGGCGGGATCTTCCGCATCTGCGCACCCGCCATATCGCCGATTCGCTGCAACTCGGCGCGTTGCCCACGCCGCTGCCGGCGCGCGCGATCGATCTCGGCTCGGGTGGCGGGTTCCCCGGCCTGGTGCTGGCCATCGCCTACGGCATGCCGGTGGACCTGATCGAGGAGGACCGCCGCAAATGCGCCTTCCTGCGCGAGGCCGCCCGTCTGACCGGCGCCCCCGCCACCGTGCATGCCGAGAGGATCGAGCGGGCCGTTCTCACCCCCGCCCCCCTGGTCACGGCCCGCGCCCTCGCCCCCCTTGTCCGGCTGCTGGACTACGCCGAACGCCTGCTGGCCCCGGGCGGGGAGTGCCGTTTCCTGAAGGGCCGCGAGGTCGACGCCGAGCTGGCCGAGGCGGAACGGGGATGGAGCATGCGGGTGGAGCGGTTTGCGTCGCGGACCGACCCGTCGGGCGTGATCCTGCGCCTGAGCGGCATCGCCCGCCGATTTGGCGGTTCCGGGCGGGCTTTGTAGACTGCGGCGAACCAACCGACGCAGCCCAGTGGCGCTGCCCTTGGGGGAAGGACCGGCACAACGATGAACGATCAGGCGACACTGGATCCGCAAGGCTGGCTCGACCGGCTGGAGGCGCAGTCGGTACGCTCGGAATCGCCATGCGGCGACGGCAGGATGGTGTGGCGCATGTGGGACCGCTCGGGCGGCACTGCCCCGGTCGTGGTGCTGTTCCATGGCGGCGCGGGATCATGGCGGCACTGGGTGCGCACCATCCCGGTGCTGGTCGAGACCTATCGCGTGCTGGTGCCGGACCTGCCCGGCCTGGGCGAATCGGACTTTCCGCCTGATGGCGACAACGCCTTCGCGATCGCCGCGATCGTGGTGGCCGGCATCGACAGCGTGATCGGCAAGGACACGACCTTCGATGTCGTCGGCTTTTCCTTCGGCGGCACCATGGCGGCCTGCGTCGGCGCGGTAGTGGGCAAGCGGGCGCGGTCCGTCACCATCATCGGATCGGCCGGCGTGGGCGCGCAGGGCAGCCTGGGATCGGCCGTGAAGCTGGAGAAGGTGCGCCACCTGGAAGGCGAGGAACGGCGGCAGACCCATCGCACCAACCTCAATCGCCTGATGATCGCCGATCCGGCGCGGATCGACGAGCTCGCACTGATCATCCAGGACTGGAACACGATCCGATCCCGCCTGCGCACGCCGGCGATCTCACGCAGCGGGGCGATCCTGGAAGCGATCGACCGGCTGCAATCGCCGCTGAACGGCATGTGGGGCGAATACGACGCCCCGGCCAACCCCAAGGGCGCCGAGCGTGTGGCGTCGCTGCTGGCGCGCAAGCCCGATGCCGATATCCGCCTGGTGCCGAAGACCGGCCATTGGGCGGCCTATGAATCGCCAGAGATCGTCAATCC
>CAYZKM010000627.1:0-3111 GCA_964478525.1 uncultured Bifidobacterium sp. | reverse complement strand
GAACGCCTGGGTGCGGATGCGTCACCCCGACTTCGACCATCTGCGCGGCATGCTCGACGACGTCGGGCGCACCGTGCAGGTGCACGCATGATCCCCGGCATCCCCACCATCTCCCACGCCGGACTGCCCGCGTGGGTCACGCCCGAGGAGCTGGACGCCACCCTGCGCATCGACCTGGCGGCGATGTTCCACTGCTCCCGCCGAGCGATCCCCGCGCTGCGCGGTGCCGGCGGCGGGGCGGTGATCAACCTGAGTTCGGCCGCCGGGCGGTTCGGCTTCGCCTATCGCGCCCCCTATGCCGCGGCAAAATGGGGCGTGGTGGGCTTCACCAAGTCGCTGTCGATCGAGCTGGGCCGCGACGGGGTGCGGGTGAACGCGATCCTGCCCGGCCCGGTGGACGGGCCGCGCATCCGGGCCGTGATCAAGGCCAAGGCCGAGGCCGAGGGAATTTCCGAGAACGAGATGACCGAGCGCACGGTCGGCGTGACCAGCCTGAAATGCTTCGTCACGCAGCAGGACATCGCCAACATGGCGCTGTACCTGGCCAGCCCGTTCGGGCGCACCATCAGCGGCCAGACCATGTGCGTGGATGCCGATATGCAATACACGATGTAGCGCATTCCGTCCTGACGACGGGGGAGGCAACGATGCCGGACGACACGGCGCGCCAGGGCTGGACCGGGGACATCACGCGTGTCCCCTTCTGGGTCTATCGCGATCCCGACCTGCTGAAGACCGAACAGGAGCGGGTCTTCGAAGGCCCGGTCTGGAACTATCTGTGCCTGGAGTCGGAGATCGCCGATCCCGGCGACTGGCGCGCCACCGTGGTGGGCCGGATGCCGGTCGTGGTTGCGCGCGATACCGACGGATCGGTCGCCGCGTTCGAGAATCGCTGCGTGCATCGCGGCGCGCTGATCTGCCTGGACAACGAAGGCCGCGGTGCGAAGGACTTCCAGTGCGTCTACCACGCCTGGCGCTATGACCTGAAAGGCAACCTGGCCTCGGTCGCGTTCCAGCGCGGGGTGAACGGCCAGGGCGGGATGCCCGCCGGTTTCCGCCTGCAGGACCATGGCCCGCGCAAGCTGCGCACAACCTCGGTCCTGGGCCTGGTGTTCGGCACGTTCCATCCCGACACCCCGCCGATCGAGGCGTTCATCGGCGCCGACGTCCTGCGCCAGATGGCCCGCGTGATCGGCGGGCGGCGGATCGAGATCATCGGCCGCTTCACCGAGGTGCTGCCGAACAACTGGAAGATGTACGCCGAGAACGTGCGTGATTCCTACCACGCCAGCCTGCTGCACCTGTTCTTCGCGACCTTCCGGATCAACCGCCTGAGCCAGGGTGGCGGGCTGACCGTCAGTCCGAACGGCGGATGCAGCGTGTCGTCCACCATCGCCCCCGATCAGGACGCCGATGCCGCCTATGCCGGGATGCGGTCGGTCGACGACGATTATCGGCTGGAGGATGGCAGCCTGATCGACGTGGTGGACGAGCACCCCGACCGCATCCGCCAGCACATCGTGACGGTGTTTCCCAACTTCGTCGTGCAGAAGACGCAGAACGCGATGGCGCTGCGGTTCTTCACCCCGGACGGGGTCGATCGCACCAACCTGGAATGGATCTATTTCGGCTATGACGACGACACGCCCGAGATGCGCCGCCGGCGGCTGCGGCATCTGAACCTGGGCGGGCCGGCGGGATTCGTTTCCATGGAGGACGGCTGCGTCGGCGGGTTCGTCGAACGCGGCATCGCCACCGCGGATCGCGAAGCCTCGATCGTCGCGATGGGCGGGTCCGGGACCGAAAGCCAGGCGACGCGGGCGACCGAAGCCGCGGTGCGCGGCTTCTGGTCGCTGTGGCGGCGGATGGTCGGGCTGTGAGCGCGCTGCTGCGCCTGGCGGAATTGAACGCCGCCTATGCCGCGACGATCGACCGCGACCGGCTGGAGGAATGGCCCGACTACTTCACCGATGACTGTCTGTACAAGATCACCTCGGCCGAGAACCACAAGCGTGGCTACGCCGCCGGCATCGTCTATGCCGACTCGAAGGCGATGCTGCGTGACCGGGTGACCGCGCTGCGCACCGCCAACATCTATGAACGCCAGTCATACCGCCACATCATCGGGCTGGGGGTGATGGGTGCCGACGGGATGTCGGCGGAAACCCCGTTCATCGTCGTCCGCATCATGCGCGACGGGCGGACCGACCTGTTCGCCACCGGCGTGTATCTGGACCGGCTGCGCGACGATGACGGGCGCCTGCGCCTGGCCGAACGGGTCGTCGTGTGCGACAGCGGGTTCTTCGATACGCTGCTGGCCATTCCGCTCTGATCAAGGACCCCACCCCAAGGAGCCTGCCCATGCGTGCCGCCGTTTTCACCCGTGAAGGCCAGCCTCTGGCGATCGAGGACCGGCAGACCCCCAACGCCGGCCCCGGCGACATCGTGGTGAAAATCGCCTATTGCGGCATATGCGGGTCCGACCTGCACGCGACCGAGCCGAGCCCGTTTCCGCTGGAAGGGGGGACGGTGCTGGGGCATGAGTATGCGGGGGTGGTGACGGAATCGCGCTCGGACGCGTTCCGCCCCGGGGAGCGGGTGATCGGGCTGCCCCTGCAGGAATGCGACGAATGCCGCCCATCCGGCACCGGCTGCCGCGACCGGCTGGGCATCCTGTGCGCGCGCAACCGGATCATCGGGATGTCGGCGTCGGTGCCGGGCGGCTATGCGGAATATCTGCGGATGCCGGCGCATCACGCGCTGAAGGTGCCGGACGGGCTGGATCTGAAGCTGGCCGCGCTGACCGAGCCACTGGCCGTCGGGCTGCATGCGGTGCGCAAGGCGGGCAGCCTGCTGGGCCAGCGCGTGCTGGTGATCGGCGCCGGGCCGATCGGGCTGGCGGTGACGCTGTTCGCGCGCGCCGGCGGGGCGGCGGCCCTGGTGGTCAGCGAGATCGCACCGGCCCGCCGCGGCCATGCCGAACGCTGTGGTGCCACCGTGATCGACCCGGCGGCCGAGTCGCCGTCCGGCGCCTTCGCCGCCATCGCCGGCGGTCCGCCCGACATCATCTTCGAGTGCGTCGGCGTGCCCGGCGTGCTGCGCCAATGCATG
>CAYZKM010000626.1:0-3111 GCA_964478525.1 uncultured Bifidobacterium sp. | reverse complement strand
CGGCTTCTTCTACCTGCTGTTTCCCGGCGGGGCGCATTTCGGCGTGGTGACCGCCAATTTCCTGGCGATCTACGCCTGCATGTTCGAGTTCTTCCACGAGGCGAACTTCCCCCAGGCACCGCGCCACTATGTCGTGGTGTCGCTGGCGCTGCCGGTGGTCGGCTTCCTGGCCACCTGCTTTCTGCACCGCTGGTCGATCACCCGCGTGATCCACGCCCGCCGCCTGCGCCAATTGTCGCAGCTGCCGCGCCTGACGCGGTGGTTCTTCGCCACGATGATGGTGGGGGCGGCATCCTTCGCGCTGCCGCAACTGGGCGTGGACGGCGCGATGCAGGGGCCATACCTGCTGGTCGCCATGGCGCTGATCACCGCCTTCGTCGTCATCGCGATCCATGACGTGGTGCTGGTCATGGTCGACATCTCGATGGTCTTCGCAATGGTGGCCGGGCGGCTGGATCGGCTGCTGATGCCGATGATGGCGTTCCTGACATTCTACGCCCTGCTCGTCATCGTGTTCGCCTGCCTTTACCGCATCGCCGACCTGACGACCTTGTCCCCGCAATTCTCGATCCATGGCGAGGCCGCCCGCATCAGTTTCGTCGACGCGCTGTATTACAGCGTGACAACCATCACCACGCTGGGCTTCGGCGATATCTCGCCATCGGCGATGCTGGTCCGCGCGCTGACCGGGCTGGAAGTCGTGAGCGGCGTGCTGATGCTGCTGTTCGGCTTCAGCGAGGTGATGCGCAACGCCGGTCCGGACAGCCGGATGCACGAACCGCGGCAACATCACGGCGAAAACCGGCGAGAGCCCCCATAGTCCTGCCATGATGCGTACCTAGAACGGGCGCCGACAAAGGAGTTTCCATGGACTGGTCTGGGCGTAGGGTGCTGGTGACCGGCGGGGCCGGTTTCCTCGGATCCAATCTCTGCCACGCGCTGGCCCGCCGCGGTGCGAAGGTGGTCGCGCTGGACGTGTTCCTGTTCGGCGGCGGCGCCAATCCGCACAACCTGCAGGACGCGCCGGTCGAACTGGTGCGTGGCGACATTCGCGAGATCGACCTGCGCCCGTTATGCGAAGGCGCGACCGCGATCTTCAACCTGGCGGCGCAGACCAGCCATATGGGTGGCCAGGCCGATCCGCTGGCCGATATCGCCGTCAACGCGGTCGCGCAGGTGCGGCTGATCCAGGCGGCGCGCGAAGCCGCCCCCGATGCGATCGTGGTGCATGCCTCGACCCGGCAGTTCTATGGCCGGGTACACAAGCTGCCGGTGGACGAGAACCAGCCGGTCGCCCCGCCGGACGCCAATGGCGTGTCGAAATTCGCCGGCGAGCAGTACTGGATGCTTGAACATCGCGTGCGCGAGCGGCCCGTCGTGTCGTTGCGCCTGACCAACTGCTATGGCCCGCGGCTGCGCATCCGCGACGCGCGCCAGACCTTCCTGGGCATCTGGATCAGGTGTGTGCTGGAAGGCAAGCCGTTCGAGGTGTGGGGCGGGTCGCAGCTGCGCGACATGACCTATGTCGATGACGTGACCGAGGCGTTCATCCTGTCGGCGGAAACCAGGGCCTGTCACGGCAACATCTACAATATCGGCGGGGCACCGCCGGCGTCGCTGAAGGAACTCGCGGAGCTGACGGTGCGGCTGGCGGGACCGTCGGCGCAGTTCATCACCAAGGAGTTTCCGGCCGATCGCGCCAGTATCGACATCGGCAGCTATCACGCCGACGACACGGCATTCCGGACGGCGACCGGCTGGACCCCCGATGTGTTGCTGGAGGAGGGCATCGGCCGCACCCTCGACTGGTATCGCCCGCGGCTGGCCGATTATCTGTGACGGAACGCAATCCATGAGCGGAACTGTGACGATCCCACAGGCCAATCCCGGCGCCGGCTATCATGCGCTGAAGGCCGAGATCGATGCCGCCGTCGCCCGGACGCTGGCGTCGGGCTGGTACATCCTGGGGCAGGAAGTGCGCGCGTTCGAGGCCGAGTTCGCCGCCTGGATCGGTGCCGGCACCGCGATCGGCTGCGGCAACGGCACCGACGCGATCGCGCTGGCGCTGCGCGGCCTGGGCATCGGGACGGGATGCACCGTGGTGACGGTGTCGCACACCGCGGTCGCCACCGTGGCGGCGATCGAGATGACCGGCGCGACGCCGCTGCTGGTCGATATCGATCCCGCGCATTACACGCTGGACCCGAATGAGCTGGAGGCGGTGCTGTCCAACCCGCCGGTCGGGCTGCCGCCGATCCGTGCCGTGGTGGCTGTGCACCTGTATGGACAGCCGGTCGACCTGGACCGCATCCTGCCGCTGTGCCGGCGGCACGGCGTGCTGCTGATCGAGGATTGCGCGCAGGCCCATGGTGCCGGGTTGCGCGGGCAGCGCGTCGGCACGTTCGGCGACGCGGCGACGTTCAGCTTCTACCCGACCAAGAACCTGGGCGCCCTTGGCGATGGCGGCGCGGTGGTGACCCGTGACGCCGAGCGGGGGAGGGAAATCGGGGCGCTGCGGCAGTATGGGTGGCACACGCATTACATCAGCGATTCCAGGGGTGTGAACAGCCGTCTGGACGAGCTGCAGGCGGCGATCCTGCGGGTGAAGCTGCGCCACCTGGATGCGCAGAACGCACGCCGCCAGGCGATCGCCGCCGCCTATGACTCCGCCCTGGCCAACGCCCCCGTGACCAAACCCGCTCGGCGGGACGGCGCGGCCCACGTGTTCCATCTGTATGTGCTGCGGTCGGGACAACGCGACGCGCTGCAGGCACGCTTGCGGCAGGCCGGGATCGGGACGGGCATTCACTACCCGTCGCCGGTGCATCTGCAGCCGGCCTATGCCGGCCGTGTCGCGATGGGCCCGGGCGGATTGGGCCGGACGGAACAGGCGGCGCGGGAGGTACTCAGCCTGCCGCTGTTCCCGGAACTGACCGATCAGCAGGTGGAGCACGTGTGCGCGGTGCTGCGCACTCTATAGGGGCCGCCGTTCGCCTAGGAGCATGATCACGCTGAGCGGAACCGTGGCAGCGGGTGAATCATGCGATCAGACACAGAGCATGATCCCGCTGAGCGGAACCGTGGCAGCGGGTGAATCATGCGATCAGACAA
>CAYZKM010000625.1:0-3112 GCA_964478525.1 uncultured Bifidobacterium sp. | reverse complement strand
ATGTGTGGCCGACAGGACCTCGCGCACCGGCAGGCGGACGACGTCGCAATGGACATGCTCGAACAGCTGCAGTGCCGCGGGGCTGCGCCAGGCGCCCTTCACCGTCACGTCCTGCGTGTAGTAGCGGACCAGCTCGCAGATGCGGGGCGTGCAGTCGACATGCGGGATGATCTTCAGCATGAAGTTCGGCTTTGCCAGGCTGGCCAGCAGCGGGGCGTGGTCGATCTCGTGATGCTTGTATCCCATGGTCGCCGACACGCACAGGACGGACCCGTAGTGCAGCGTGCAGACCACGGTCTCGTTCTCGTGGGAGATCTTCGGCGTGGCCAGCTTCTTCGGAAAGCCCCAGATTTCCCGCCCGCCCGCGATGGGCGCGTTGTCGTCCAGGTACATCGCATGCACATAGCCGCCTTCCTGGACGGTGCCGTCGGCGGTGCGCAGGCGTACCGGGATCACCTGCCCGGTCTCGGTATAGTCGCCGAAGCCGGTGGAATCGGGCATCCGGATGAACTCGTAGTTCACCGTGTCGCCGACGACCTCCAGCGGTTCGGGCACGACCGCGCGCAGGATGTCGGGGTCGGTGCGATAGCTGATGATCACGAATTCGCGATTGTAGAACCGGTAGGGGCCGCGGGGATAGGCGGGGTTGTTCAGCGGCATGGCAAAGGCGTTGGCGCGGACATCGGCCAGCTTCATCGCTTCGGTCTCCTGCTGTGCGGGCGCGCCGTTACTCCCGCCCCTGGCGCGCCACGTCGAATGTAAAGACACCTTCGGGCGTGGTCGGTCGCTGCAGCACCTCGGGGTGGCGCAGCGTGCGCACCGCGTCGTGGTATCCGGCCGTCCAATGCTCCTCCATCGTCCGGCGGGAGAATTCGTAGTCCTTCGACACGCCCTCGTACCGGCGGGAATGGTAGATCAGCTGGATGATGTTGAAGACCTTCTCGTCCGCTTCCTCGGCCAGCGCCTGGCCTTCCGGGCTTGCCAGCAGATGCGGCGGCAATTCGGTCCGCAGCTTGGCGAAGGCGCGGCGCAGCATCTGCTGGCGCAGAAAGCCCGAGGTCGCCGCGCGGGTGCGGCTGGAGAACCGGATCTCCTTCTGGCGGACATCCGCTTCCATCAGGTTGCGCGGCAGATCGCCCCGCGCGTTCCACAGATCGACCTGGAAGGCCAGCGTGTCGACACGGGGCTTGCTGTCCAGCACCCAGTCCAGCGGCGTGTTGGAAACGATGCCGCCATCCCAGTAATGCTCGCCGTCGATCTCGGTGGCCGGGAAGCCGGGCGGCAGCGACCCGCTGGCCAGGATATGGTCGGCGCGGATGCGGTGCGTCGTCGAATCGAAATAGACGAAGTTGCCGCTGCGGACATTCACCGCGCCGACGCTGAACCGCATCTCGCCGGCGTTGATACGGTCGAAATCGGCCAGGCGTTCCAGCAGCTGCTTCACCGGCGTCACGTCGTAGAAGCTCAGCGCCTCGGGCGATCCGGGCGGGTGCAGGAACGGCGGCGGCACGCGTGGCGTGAAGAAGCCGGGGGCGCCGAACAGAAGCGTGCCGAACGCCCGCGCCTGGTTGATCAGCGACCGCCCGAAATCGTCCTTCAGCTCCACGCCCGGTATGGTCGGGACCCCCAGCGGTGATTCGCTGACCGTCTCCCAGAACGCGCGCAGCTGCGTCACCCGCTGTTCGGGCCGGTTGCCGGCGATCAGGGCGGAGTTGATGGCCCCGATGGAAATGCCCGCCACCCAGTCGGGATGCAGCCCGGCTTCGCTCAGTGCCTGGTAGACGCCGCCCTGATAGGCGCCAAGCGCGCCACCCCCTTGCAGCAGCAGGGCGATACGCTCGAACGGCGGGCGTTCGCCCACCACATGGGATTTCCGGTTCCGCTGCGGGCGATGGGCCATGCTGGGTGTCCTGGTGGGTTCGGCCGCGGCATGACCGTTCCGATCATTCTTCGCAGATGCAACATGACCATGCGTGCCGCGCCCCCGCGGCGTCAAGCCATTCCTGACCATCGCGGACCGGTTTGTCGGTTGCCCGGTTTGTCAGTTTTTGGGGGCCGGTTCATCATCGCGGTCCGGCACGCCCGGGCGTGCGGCAAGACAGGGGATGGAAATGGCGCCGACAGCTGATGCAAAAGGGGAATATCGCGGCCTGACCTACCGCAACGATGCCGACCTGGCAGCCTGGCTGGCCAGGCGCCCGCACGAGGCGGCGCTGGAACCGGACCTGCCGATCATCGATCCGCACCACCATTTCTGGGACGCTCCGCATCGCGGCACCTACTTCCTGCCGCACCTGCTGGCCGATATCGGCGGCGGGCACAACATCGTCTCGACCGTGTTCCTGGAATGCCAGGCCATGTACCGCAAGGACGGCCCGCCCGAGATGGCACCGGTGGGCGAGGTCGAATTCGTCAACGGCATCGCCGCCATGAGCGCATCCGGCACCTATGGGCCGTGCCGCGTGGCCGAGGGCATCGTCGGCTATGCCGACCTGACGCTGGGCGCACGCGTGCGTGACGTGCTGCAGGCCCAGATCGCCGCCGGCGGCGGACGCTTCCGCGGCATCCGCTATGGCGTGTCTTGGGACGCGGACCCGGCGATCGCCAGGTTCATCTCGCGCGCCGTGCCCCCGCATCTGGTTCTCGACAAGACCTTCCGCGAGGGCTTCTCCCAGCTCGCCCCGCTCGGCCTCAGCTTCGAGTCCTGGCAGTATCACACGCAACTTGCCGACGCCGTCGACCTGGCGCGGGCCTTCCCCGACACCACCATGATCCTGAACCATGTCGGCGGCGTGCTTGGCGTCGGCAGCTATTCCGGCCGGCGGCAGGAAATCCTGGCAGGCTGGCGCAAGGACATCGCCGAACTGGCCAGGTGCCCGAACGTCAACGTCAAGCTTGGCGGCGTCGGCATGACCTCGTTCGGCTTCGCGTTCCCCGAGCAGGACACCCCGCCCTCGTCGCAGGAACTGGCCGCGGCGTGGCGCCAATACATCGAGCCATGCATCGAGGCCTTCGGCGTCAACCGCTGCATGTTCGAAAGCAACTTCCCGCCGGACAAGCAGTCGGGCGGCTACACCGAACTGTGGAACGCGTTCAAGCACATCACGTCCGG
>CAYZKM010000624.1:0-3123 GCA_964478525.1 uncultured Bifidobacterium sp. | reverse complement strand
CCAACCGCGCCCGGCAGCACGCCGATGGCGGTGCCGACGATGGCGCCGACCAGGCACCAGAACAGGTTCTGGAACGTCAGCGCAACGCTCAGCCCAAGGCCGAGGTTGGAGATAAGGCTGTTCAGTTCCATGGCAGCACCGCATTGGTCCAGGGCCAGGTCTTGATGGGCATGTCCAGGCCGATGATGAACATGCCGATCGACAGCACGACCATGATCGCCGCGAAGATCGAGAACTCCTTGACCGTATGGTCATCGCCGGCGAAGGCGCCGATGATCATCAGCACCAGCATGGCAACCACCAGGCCCGCCGGTTCGATCAGGAAGGCGAACAGGCTGGCGGCCAGCCCGACCAGCAGGACCGGGCGCCAGGCCCATGCGCCGATCGGCTCGCCACGCACGATCAGGCCCTGCAGCAGCACGATCGCGCCGATGACCACCAGGCCCCAGCACAGCAGCGCCGGGAACACCCCGGTTCCCAGCCGGACCGGCGTGCCCATCGGGTAGTCCTTGCCAAGCCAGAGGCCGCCGACACCGATACCGATGAACAGCAAGCCGCTGAAGATGTCCTTGGGTGCCTTGAACAAACCGCCCCCGGGCTGCGGTGATCCGCCTGCCATTGTTCCCTCCCCGTAACGCAACGACATGATGCTTGCCGAAATAGGCCCAAGCAGCAACACTGTTCGGAACAAAACTTCAACTGGATCGCTGGGAGCGATTGATAATGAACAAAAAAATCCCATCAATGGGACGGCGCGCCTTCGCCGCCGGCGTCGGGATCACCATTCTGACGCGCCGCGCCACCGCCGCCGAGTCATGGCCCGCGCGCCCGGTGAAGCTGATCCTGCCCTATGCGCCGGGCGGGGCGACCGACTTCATCGCCCGCCCATGGTCCGAAAAACTGCACGCCGCGTTCGGCCAGCCATTCATCATCGACAATCGCGGCGGCGCCTCGGGCGCGATCGGCACCGAGGCGGCGGCCCGGTCCGCGCCCGACGGCTATACATTCCTGCTGACACCCGGCGCGACGCTGACGGTCCTGCCGCAACTGCGGAAAGTTGGCTACGATCCGAAGAAGGACCTGGTGCCGGTGGCGCGCACCGGCGACCTGGTGTGCGGCTTTGTCATCGTCCCGTCGCTGGGAATCGGCTCGATCAAGGAGCTGGTCGACTATGCCAGGAAGAATCCCGGCAAGCTGGCCTATGGGTCGGCGGGCCTGGGCACGTATTCCCACATGCGCATCGAGATGCTGAAGCAGCGCGCCGGCATCGACATCCTGCATGTGCCGTATCGCGGCAGCGCGGATGCGATGAACGACCTGCTGGCCGGGCATGTGCAGTTGATGAACGAGATCAACGTCATTCCGCATGTGAAAAGCGGCAAGCTGAAGCTGCTGGACATCAACTATGCCACGCGCCACCCGGACTTCCCCGACGTGCCGACGCTGACCGAGGCGGGGTACCCGAACTCCGACGTGCCGATCCAGTACACGCTGAACGCGCCGACGGGCACGCCGAAGGACATCATCGCCGCTTTGAACAGGAAGATCGTCGAGATCGGACAGACCCCGGACATGGTCGCCCGGATGCGGGAGATCAACGTGGTGGTGCCGTCCGAGACGCCCGAGGACATGATCGCGACCCAGGAGAAGGAGTGGCTGTCGAACGGCAAGCTGATCCAGGAGGCGCAGATCAAGCTGGATTGAACGGGACGATACTACGCATCCCCCAGAACCAGCCCCAGCACATCCCGCCCATATCGCTGCAGCTTCGACGCGCCAACCCCCTTCACCGAGCCCAGATCCTCCAGCGTCGCCGGGCGTGCCGCGGCGATCTCGCGCAGGACCGTGTCGTGGAAGATCAGATAGGGCGGCACGGATTGCTCCTTCGCCACGCCCGCCCGCCAGGCACGCAAAGTCTCGAACAGGCCCTGCGCGCCCGGACCCATCACCACCGCCTGGCTTCCCGTTTGGCTTCCCCCACCCCGCCGCTCGCCCGTGCGCGGGCGGGGTGGGGCATCCTGGCGCAGGATCACCCGGCATTCGCCACGCAGAATCGGGCGCGCCTCGTCCTGGTTCAGGAACAGCCCGCCATGCCCGGCGGTATCCACATCCAGCGCGCGAATCGCGATCAGCTGCCGGATCAGCCCGCGCCAATACGTCGCCGTCCGGTCCACCCCCACGCCGAAGGTCGGCAGCCGGTCATGCCCGTGGCGCAGCACACCCTCGGTGGTTTCGCCACGCAGCACGGCGATCACATGCACGGCACCGAACAACTGCCCGGTACGATAGACGGCGGACAGCACCTTCTGCGCCTCGACCGTCGCATCCGCCGTCACCGGCGGCGAGTCGCAATTGTCGCAATGCCCGCAATCCCCGGCCATCGTCTCGCCGAAGCAGGCCAGCAGCGTGCGGGTGCGGCAGGTCACCGCCTCGGTCAGCGCGACCATCTCCTCCAGCTTGGTGCGCATCACCCGGACCTGCGCCTCGGGCGCGTTCGACTGCGCCAGCCAATGGCGCGCCTGCGCGATGTCCTGCCCACCGAACAGCATCAGCGTGTCCGACACCTCGCCATCGCGCCCGGCACGGCCGATCTGCTGGTAATAGGCCTCGGGGCTGTCCGGCATATCCAGATGCACCACGAAGCGCACATCCGGACGGTCCACGCCCATGCCGAACGCGATCGTCGCCACCACGACCAGCGGCTCCCCCGACCGGAACCGGCCCAGCGCCTCCCGCTTGTGCTGCGGGTCCAGCCCGGCGTGGAACGCCACTGCCGGATACCCCTTCTCGGCCAGCCGCGCGGCCGTGCGCTCGGTCTTCGCTCGGCTGCCGCAATAGATGATGCCGCATTCGCCCTTGTGGCGGGCGAGGAATTCCAGAAGCTGCGCCGTTTCGCTCAGCTTCGGGGCGGCACCGATCCGCAGGTTCGGGCGATGGAAGCTGGAAACGAAGACCTCGGCCCGCTCCATCCGCAGCGCGGTCAGGATGTCCTGGCGGGTGCGCGAATCGGCGGTCGCAGTCAGCGCGATGCGCGGCACGCCGGGGAACAGCTCCGGCAGGCGGGCAAGCTCACGAAATTCGGGCCGGAATTCATGGCCCCATTGAGAGACGCAATGCGCCTAG
>CAYZKM010000623.1:0-3133 GCA_964478525.1 uncultured Bifidobacterium sp. | reverse complement strand
CGAGTGGTTCATGCCCACCGGCAGCTTCAAGGACCGCGGCGCCAGCGTGATGCTGTCCCTGCTGCGGGCGCAGGGGATCGACCATGTGCTGGAGGACAGCTCGGGCAATGGCGGCGCCGCCGTCGCGGCCTATGCCGCCGCCGGCGGCATGCGGGCCACCATCATGGCACCCGCCTCCACCAGCCCCGCCAAGACCGTGCAGATGCGCGCCCATGGCGCCGCCGTCGAGCTGATCCCCGGCACTCGCCAGGACACGTCCAGCGCGGCCGAGGCGCGGGCCGCCACCACCTTCTATGCCAGCCACAACTGGCACCCGTTCTTCCTGCACGGCACCAAGACCCTGGCCTACGAGCTGTGGGAGGATCTGGGCTTCCAGGTGCCCGACAACATCATCACCCCCTGCGGGGCGGGATCGAACGTGCTGGGCTGCGGCATCGGGTTCGCGGAACTGCTGCGCGCCGGCGCGATCGCGCGGATGCCGCGCATCTTCGCCGTCCAGCCCGCCAATTGCGGGCCCATCGCCGCGACCTTCCTGGCCGGCGCCGAGGAACAGGTGCCGACCCCCGTCAGCCCCACCATCGCCGAGGGCACCGCCATCGCCCAGCCGATCCGCCTGCGCGAGGTACTGGGCACGCTGCGCGAGACCCGCGGCGGCGCGGTTGGGGTGTCCGAGGACGAGATCGCCGCGGCCACCTTCGACCTGGCCCGGATCGGCATCTATGTGGAGCCGACCGCGGCCCAGACCGCCGCCGCCCTGGCCAGGCTGCTGGCCGCCGGCACCATCGCGCCGGACCAGACCACGGTGCTGGTGCTGACCGGATCGGGCCTGAAGGCGACGCCACGCATCGCCGAACTGATGGGGATCATGCTGTGAGCGGACCGCGCATCGCCCTGCTGGGCTTCTCGATCGAGTGCAACCGTTTCGCCCCCGTCGCCACCGAGGCGCATTTCGCCGAGCGCACCTTGATCGGCGGGGCGGCGATGGTGGCCGAGGCGCGTGCCCCGGCGCCGCGCATGCTGGGCGAGCTGCCCGGCTTCGTCGCCGACATGGATGCCGCCGGCGCATGGGAACCGGTGCCATCGATGCTGGCGATGGCTGAACCCAACGGACCGGTCGAGCAGGGCTTCTTCGATCGGCTGATGCAGCAATGGGAAGCCGACCTGCGCGGGGCCGGCCGGCTGGACGGCGTGTATTGCGTCCTGCATGGCGCCGGCCTGACCACCGCCGACCATGACCCCGAGGGCACGCTGCTGGCGATGGTCCGCCGCGTGGTCGGCGCCGATGTGAAGCTCGTCGCCACCTACGACCTGCACGCCAACGTCTCGGACGCCGATGTCGACCTGGTCGACGCCTATATCGGCTATCGCACCAACCCCCATCTGGACATGCGCGAACGCGGGCAGGAAGCGGCGGCGACCATGCGCACCCTGCTGGCGGGCACGCAGACGTTCCTTGCCCGCATCCGCCTGCCGATCGTGCCGCCCACGGTCACGATGCTGACCGGACAGGACGCCCCGGACCGGCCGTATGGCGAGTTGATCGACCTGGGGCAGCGGCGGATGCGCGAAGCCCCCTATGCCGGGCGCGTCCTGAACGTGTCGGTGATGGGCGGGTTCGCCTATGCCGACACGCCGTTCAACGGCCTGACCGCGGTGGTGACCGCGACCGACGCCCAGGCCGCCCACGCCCTGGCGCGCGAGATCGCCGAGGCCGGCTGGGTCCGGCGCGCGCGGTTCCACCCGGTGCTGACCTCGGTGGAAGACGCGGTCCGGCGCGCCAAGGGCACCGAGGACGGATCGGTCCACGCGCTGGCCTTCGCCGATGTCGCCGACAATCCGGGCGGCGGCGGGCGGGGCAACACGATGTGGATCCTGGAAGCCTTCGTGAAGGCGGATGTCCGCGACGCCCTGGTGGGCGTGATCCACGACCCGGCCCTGGCCGCCGACGCGCATGACATGATGGAAGGTGCGACCTTCACCGCCCGGTTCAACCGCGGGCTGGACGACGCATTCTCGAAGCCGTTCAGCGCCCGCGCCACGGTCGTCGCGCTGCGCGACGGCCCGATCCGCGGCCGGCGCGGCATCTATGCCGACAACACGCTGGACCCTGGCCCGTCGGCGGCGCTGCGCATCGGCGGCATCACGGTCGTCGTCATTAGCAACCGCTTCCAGTGCGCCGACCCGATGTTCTTCGAGGCGTTCGGCCTGGATATCGCCGCGGCCCGGGTTGTCGTGGTGAAGTCGCGGGGGCATTTTCGTGGCGGCTTCGACGAGTTCTTCCGTCACCAGGACGTCGTCGAGGTCGACGCGCCCGGCCTGACCAGCCCGATCCTGCAACGGTTTCCGTGGAAGTACATGCCAAGCCCGGTTATTCCGATCGATGACAGCGCCAGTTGGACACCGCCCGCATGAAACTCGCCGACCTGCCGACCCCCTGCCTGGTGCTGGACCGCACGATCCTGCTGCGCAACCTGCGGGTCATGGCGAACACCCTGGCTCGGCTGGGGGTGCCGCTGCGTCCGCACATGAAGACCGCGAAGTCGATCGACGTGGCACGCCTGGCGCTGCGGGACCAGCCTGGCGGGATCACTGTCTCGACCCTGGCCGAGGCGGAGTATTTCGCCGCGCATGGCATCACCGACATCCTGTACGCGGTCGGCATCACGCCGCAGAAGCTGGACCAGGTCGCCAAGCTGAACGCCGCGGGCGCCGACATCATCGTGCTGACCGATGACCCCGACACGGCCAGCGCCATCGCCGCCCATCCCGCCCCACCGCGCGCCCTGATCGAGGTGGACAGCGGCGAGGAGCGTGGCGGCGTATCGCCCGAGTCCGACATCCTGGCGGAACTCGCCCAGCGGCTGGGACCGACACTGCGCGGGGTGATGACCCATGCCGGGCATTCCTATGCCGGGCGCGGCGTGGCCGAGATGGCCCGCATCGCCGAGATCGAGCGTGGCGCCATCGCCCGCGCCGCCAGCCGCCTGCGCGAGGCGGGGCACCTGATCTCGATCGTATCGGCCGGCAGCTCGCCCACCGCCCGCCATGCCGAGAACCTGGCCGGCATCACCGAAATGCGGGCCGGCGTCTACATGTTCGGCGACCTGTTCCAGGCCGAGATCGAGACCCATGG
>CAYZKM010000622.1:0-3145 GCA_964478525.1 uncultured Bifidobacterium sp. | reverse complement strand
GCCACTCGGGCGCGGGGTGGGCGGTGGCGGCGTGCGGCGTCCGGTCATGGCGTTCCTCCCGCCGGGGTCGATCCCGGTTCAGGCTGGAACGGTAGCGCGCCTGGCGCCGGCCGCAATGGCGCGGGCCGGACCTACCACTCGATCTTCGCGCCCGGCGTGGCGACGGGTGCGACAGGTGTATCGACAACCGGCTCGACGATCCGCAGCTCGGCTTCCGGGATCAGCCGCGGCGGGGCCTGCCATTCGCTCAGCCCGCCCAGGAACAGCACCAGCCCGGCATCAGGCATGCGCTGCGCCATCACCGTGATCGGCGTGCCGGCCGGCCCCGCCTGCGTCAGGGCCGGTTCGGCGGTTTCCGACATCAAGACCTGCACGCGGCGGGCGATCTCGGCCTCGGGATCCTCGACGGAGCCGAACATCCCGCCATGGGCCTGGCGGCGCAGCACCTCGTCCAGCGGCAGGCCATCGGCCAGCGTGCCGGCCTCCAGGCCCGAGACCTGGGCGAAACGTTCATTCCAGTTGGTCAGGCGCAGTTCGGCATCGAATGTCGCGACCGCGTCGGTGGTGCCGTCCATCAGCGCGCGGACCTGCGCGCCGGCGACGGTGGCGCGGTTGCGTGTCGTGGCCAGGTCGGCCTGCGCGGCCTGCAGGTCGGTCTGCGCGCGGGTGTAGCTGCGCTGCCTGCGGCGGTTGTCGCGCCGGCGCGCCAGGCTCCAGACCACCACGCCGCTGATGGCGACCACCAGGCCGGTGGCGACCCAGGCGACGGCGTGCATCGCGCCGGCCACGGTTTCGGCCGGTGCCATCGCCTGGCTGCGCAGCGTGCCGACCATCACGACCAGGTCGCGCCCGGCGACGGCATGGAAGCCGTGGATGCGTTCGGCGCCGTCCATGCCGGTGGGGCCGGTCCAGACGCCGCGGTCCGCCTTGCGCATCGCCTCGAACATCTCGGTGCGCGACAGGTCGGTGCGCGGGCGGCGTGACGACGGGCCGGCGATGGCCTGCAGCCCGCCCCGGCGGGTGTCGATCAACGCCGCCACGCCGTTGAAGCCCAGCGCGGCCTCGGCATAGTGGCGGGTCAGCTCGCCCGAGCGATAGGACGCGCCCAGCAGGAATTTCGGCGGATCACCCAGGGGGCGGACGATATAGACCAGGAAGCGCCGCGCCTCGATGCTGGCGTTGGTGGGGCTGGGGATCAGGCGGGTCTCGCGGCTTTTGCCGCCATCGGGATCGAACAGTTCCAGCGACCCATGGGGGAAGTTCAGATAGGCCGCGCCGATGCCCTGGCCGATGGCCTGCGGCAGGATGTCCTGCTGGATGATGCGGTTCTGGTCGGCGATGAAGATGTCATCGGCCACCGCGGTCAGCGCCGGCAGCGCCTTGTGCCAGTCGGACAGCTTGAAGCCGTCGGGGTCCTTGTTCCACGCCGCCTGCAGCACCGCCAGGGTCTGGTCGATGACGTTCAGCTCCATCCGCACTTCTTCCGCCAGCGTGGCGGCCTGCGCGGCGAGGGATTGTTCCGCCTCCTCCCGGATCATCGTGCGATGTTCGTCGACCGAGCGGGAGGTCATGATCCAGATCAGCGCGATCAGGGCGGCGCTGACCACGGCGACGGCGAGGGCGACGAGGATGGCTTCGCGGCTGATCCGTGCCTGCGGATCGATCGGGACGAGCTCGGACGGCTTGTAACGGCGGGCTGTCGAGCCCACTCGCCGATTGCTGTGCCGGCGTGGGCGGCTTGCCATGGCGGGTGCTGTTCCCTGTCGGCATGTGGTGCGGACGATGGCAGGGGGCGCGGTTCCTGCCATCGGGTTGTTCAATAAGGCAATCCGGCCGGGCGTTGCAATGGTTCCGTGCGCCGTGTGATATCTTTTTACTTGAATCAAGCCATGATACGAGACGACCCGTCGCGGACAGCGCCGGCACGGCTTGACAACACTGGTATACAAAATACCATATACCGCATGCCACAACGCGCCCCACGGAAAACCCCGCCGTGAACGACATCGCCATCGCCCCGCCCATCCGGCTGCGGATCGAACCGCTGGACGTCAGCACCGGCCTGCGCAAGCGCGTCTGCGAGGCGATCAAGCGCGCCATCACCGAAATGGACATCTACGGCCACCCCGAGGATATCCGCCTGGACGAACGCCAGCTGGCCGAGGACCTGGGCGTCAGCCGCACCCCGATCCGGGAAGCGCTGTCGGTGCTGGAGCAGGAGGGCTTCGTCCGCTCGGTGCCCCGCCGCGGCATCCATGTCGTGCGCAAGTCCAAGCGCGAGATCGTCGAGATGATCACCGTCTGGGCGGCGATCGAGAGCATGGCCGCCCGCCTGGCCGCCCCGCGCGTCACCGCTGCCGACCTGGCCGGGCTGCGCGGGCATGTGGACGCGTTCCGCGATGACCCCAGCGGGCAGATCGGCGAGTATTCCGACGCCAACATGGCCTTCCACAAGGCGATCATCCGCCTGGGCGGCATCGCGCTGATGTCGGGCCTGACCGAGACGCTGTTCATCCACATGCGCGCCGTCCGCGCCGTGACCATGACGCAGGACAACCGCGCCCAGCGCTCGATCGCCGACCATCGCGCGATCATCGCCGCGCTGGCCGCGCGCGACGCCGCGCTGGCCGAGCGGCTGGTGCGGGACCATACGATGGGGCTGGCGGCCCATGTGGAACAGCATGGCGGGTTCCTGGACGCGTTCGACGAAGCGCCACGCAAATCCGCCTGACCGGAAGGGGGGAACCCATGTCGCAACACGGAATCGCCGCATCGCGGCACGGAGGGGCTGATGTCCACGGGACCTGAGCAAACCGCATCCGAGCAGGCCGCCGGGGCCGAGGTCGAGCTGACCGACGGCTTCCACCTGGTCATCGACGCGCTGCAGCTGAACGGCGTCAAGACGATCTATACGGTGCCGGGCATTCCGATCACCGATCTCGGCCGCCTGGCGCAGGCGTCGGGGATGCGGGTGATCTCGTTCCGTCATGAACAGAACGCCGGCAACGCCGCGGCCATCGCCGGGTTCCTGACCAGGGCGCCGGGCGTCTGCCTGACCGTCTCGGCGCCGGGCTTCCTGAACGGGCTGGTCGCGCTGGCGAACGCCACGACCAACTGCTTTCCGATGATCCTGATCAGCGGTTCC
>CAYZKM010000621.1:0-3152 GCA_964478525.1 uncultured Bifidobacterium sp. | reverse complement strand
AGCGCCAGCCCCCGGCAGCGGCGGATCATGCTGGCCTCGAAGGTCGAGGACATGCTGAACACGGTGGTGCGCCAGATCGCGTTCTACCGGTTCGAGACCCTGCTGCACGACGAGCGCCGCACCGGCGAGTTGCTGCCCGAGCGGATCGGCGAGATCTGGATGCAGGTGCAGACCGAGAGCCTGGGGCCGGCCTTCGAATTCACGCCGGAATACAACGTGTTCTGGGCCTATATCCCGCATTTCATCCACTCCCCGTTCTATGTCTATGCCTATGCGTTCGGGGATTGCCTGGTGAACGCGCTGTATGCGGTGTTCCAGTCCGGCCATCCCGGGTTCCAGGCGAAATACCTGGATATGCTGCGCGCCGGCGGGACCAAGCGGCACAAGGAGCTGCTGGCCCCGTTCGGGCTGGATGCCTCCGATCCCGCGTTCTGGACCCGCGGGCTGGATGTGATCTCGGGCTTCATAGACGAGCTGGAGGCCGGCGCATGACCCATCATCCCCCCGGTATCGGGGGCCGTGATGTCCGGTAGCAACCTGTTCGGGGAGCTGCGCCGCTTCGCCCGCACATCCGGTGCCGTCGGCGGCATCGCCGCGCGGGTGGCCGGGGAACGGATGCTGGGCATCAAGACCGACCGCGCCGCGCATGCCGAGGATCTGAAGACCATCCTGGGCGGGCTGAAGGGCCCGCTGATGAAGGTCGCGCAGTTCCTGTCCACCGTGCCCGACGCGCTGCCGGCCGAATATGCCGCCGAACTGGCGCAGCTGCAGGCCAACGCCCCGGCGATGGGCTGGAACTTCGTCCGCCGGCGCATGGCGAGCGAGCTGGGCCCCGACTGGCAGTCCCGATTCGCCGCGTTCAGCCACGAGGCGGCGGCCGCCGCCTCGTTGGGGCAGGTGCATCGGGCCCGCCTGCCGGACGGCACCGACGTCGCCTGCAAGCTGCAATACCCGGACATGCCCAGCACGGTGGAGGCCGATCTGCGGCAATTGCGCCTGGCCATGGCGGTCTATCACCGCATGGACAACGCCATCCAGCACGAGGAGATCTACAAGGAGCTGACGGCGCGCCTGCGCGAGGAGCTGGACTATGAACGCGAGGCCGCGCAGATGCGGCTGTATGGGCTGATGCTGGCCGACCATCCCGGCGTGCATGTCCCGCGTCCGATCGCCGCCTTCAGCACCGGGCGGCTGCTGACCATGACCTGGCTGGATGGCCGCCCGCTGATGCAGCGCCTGGCCGAGGACCCGCCGCAGGAGGAACGCAACGCCATCGCCGAGTCGCTGTTCAAGGCGTGGTACGTGCCCTTCTATCGCTATGGCGTGATCCATGGTGATCCGCACATGGGCAACTACCAGGTGCGGCCCGACGGGTCGGTGAACCTGCTGGATTTCGGGGCGATCCGGGTCTTTCCCCCGCGCTTCGTGCGCGGCGTGATCGCGCTGTTCGAGGCGGTGCGCGACCACGACGACGCGAAGGCGCACCACGCCTATGAAACCTGGGGCTTCACCGATCTGTCGCGGGAGAAGATGGACGTGCTGAACCTGTGGGCGCGGTTCCTGTACGAGCCGCTGACCGAGGATCGCGTGCGCCGCATCTCGGAAACCGACGATCCGCAGTTCGGCCGAGCGGTGGCCGAACAGGTGCATGCGGGGTTGAAGCGGACCGGGGGGGTGAAGCCGCCGCGCGAATTCGTGCTGATGGACCGGTCCGCGATCGGGCTGGGCGGCGTGTTCCTGCGGCTGAAGGCCGAGTTGAACTGGTCGCGGATGTTCCATGATCTGATCGCCGATTTCGACGAGCAGGCGCTGGCGGACCGCCAAGCGCGCGCCTTGGCCGAGGCTGGCGTGCCCGAGGCGGGATAGGCAGGAATCGGGGCCATCGGAATAAGCGCGTTGACTCAGGCGCCCCCGCCGCTATAACCCGCGCTTCCTTGGCGGCGGGGAATCCTGGCCGCCCGCGTTGTGTTGGAAAGTCGAACCCATGTTTGCTGTCATCCGTACCGGCGGGAAGCAATACCGCGTATCGCCGAACGCGGTGCTCAAGGTGGAGAAGCTGGATGCCGAACCCGGCGGCACCGTGACGTTCACGGATGTCCTCGCGGTTGGCGGCGAAGGCAATCTGACCGTCGGTGCCCCGGTTGTTGCTGGCGCGTCCGTTGCCGCGACCGTCATCGCGCAGGATCGCCTGGACAAGGTCATCATCTTCAAGAAGCGCCGCCGGCAGAACAGCCGCCGCAAGAACGGCCATCGCCAGCACGTGACCGTGCTGCGGGTCGCCAGCATCACGGCCGACGGCCAGACCTTCACCGCCCCGGCCGAAGCCGCGCCGGCCGCGTCGCAGGAGTAATCCGAAATGGCACACAAGAAGGCAGGCGGTTCATCCCGCAACGGTCGCGATACCGAAGGCCGGCGCCTCGGCATCAAGAAGTCGGGCGGGCAGTCGGTGGTGGCCGGCAACATCCTGGTCCGCCAGCGTGGCACCAAATGGTACCCGGGCACCAATGTCGGCCTCGGCCGCGACCACACGATCTTCGCCCTGGTCGACGGCAGGGTTGAATTTTCGGTCAAGTCGGGCGGCAAGGTCCATGTCTCGGTTCAGCCGCTGCCGCTCGCGGCCGAATAGACACCGGTCCCTTTGATCCATCTTCCCGACGGGGGCCGGCGCAAGCTGGCCCCCGTTGGCGTTTCGGCACACCGCGTTCGGACATCCCATGAAATTCCTCGACCAGGCCAAGATCTATCTCCGCTCGGGTGACGGCGGCGACGGCGTGGTCGCTTTCCGGCGGGAGAAATACATCGAGTTCGGCGGCCCCGATGGCGGCAATGGCGGGCGCGGCGGCGATGTGGTGTTCGAAGCGGCCGAGAACCTGAACACGCTGATCGACTTCCGCTACACCCAGCACTTCCGCGCCCGCAAGGGCGGCAACGGCGCCGGTGCCGACCGCACCGGGGCCGGGGCGCCGGCGGTGGTGATCAAGGTGCCGCTGGGCACGCAGATCATCGACGACGACCAGGAAACCCTGCTGGCGGACCTCGACAAGCCGGGGATGCGCATCACCCTGCTGCGCGGCGGCGATGGCGGATTCGGCAACGCGCATTTCAAGACGTCCACCAACCGCGCCCCGCGCAAGGCCACCAAGGGCTGGCCG
>CAYZKM010000620.1:0-3164 GCA_964478525.1 uncultured Bifidobacterium sp. | reverse complement strand
CCTTTACCGGCACGCCGCTGAATCCCGCGGCGCCCGACCGCGTGCCGGGCGGATCGTCATCCGGGTCGGCGTCGGCGGTGGCGGGCGGGGTGTGCGACTTCGCCCTGGGCACGGATACCGGCGGGTCGGTCCGCGTGCCGGCCAGCTTTTCCGGCCTGTATGGCATTCGCCCCACGCATGGCCGCATCGACTTCAGCGGGATACTCGCGCAGGCCCCGACATCCGACACGGTGGGCTGGTTCGCCCGCGACGCCGCCACCTTCGCCCGGGTGGGCGAGGTCGTGTTCGGCGCGCCGCTGCCCACCGCGCTGCCCACCCGCCTGCTGGTGGCCACCGATGCGTTCGGCTTTGCCGATCCCGCGGTGGCGGAGGCGCTGGCGGGGCCGGTGGATCGTCTTGCGGCGCTGATCGGCGACCGGCGCGACGAGACCCTGGCGCCACAGGGCCTGTCGGTATGGCGGACGGCGCAGCGCATGCTGCAATCGTCGGAAGCCTGGACGACGCTGAAGGACTGGATCGACCGCACCAATCCGCGGTTTCAGTTCAGCGTGGCGCGCAACCTGACGATGGGGTCGATGATCACCGACCAGGAACGGATGCTGGCCAGGCTGATGCGCGAGGAAGCCCGCGCCCGCACCCGCCTGCTGCTGCCGCTCGGCACGATCATGTGCCTGCCGGCCACGCCGTTCCCGGGGCTGAGGCTGGGGATGTCGAACACGGCGCAGGCGTTCCCGCGGGAGAGGATCACCTCGCTGTGCTGCGTCGGTGGCCTGACCGGGGTGCCGCATGTGGTGGTTCCCGCGGGCCGGGTGGATGGCGCGCCGGTCGGGATGTCGCTGATTGGCGGGCGAGGGACCGATCTGGACCTGCTGGCGGTGGCGAGGGCGCTGGAAACCGCATAATTCTTCGCCACCACGCCTGTAATGCCTGTATTTTAGGCCGTCTTGATGGAGCGGTTCAGGATCGCATCCCCCGCGCTTCCTTCATTGACTTCCGGCGCCGCACATCCTACGCCGCGCCCCTTCAATTTCCGCCGAGTTTTCCGCATGTCCCGTCGCAAGCCGCGCGGCCGCCCGCTGGACGGGTGGCTGATCGTCGACAAGCCCGCCGGCCTGACCAGCACCGACGTCGTCAACCGCGTCCGCCGCATGTTCGACGCGCAGAAGGCGGGTCATGGCGGCACGCTGGACCCGCTCGCGACCGGGCTGCTGCCGGTCGCGTTCGGCGCGGCCACCAAGACCGTGCCGTATGTGATGGACGGCACCAAGCTGTACCACTTCACCCTGCGGTTCGGCGAGGCGCGCGACAGCGACGACGCCGATGGCGCGGTGACGGAAACCTCGGACATCCGCCCGACGGACGAGCGGATCAACGCCGAGCTGGCGGCGTTCCGGGGGGAGATCATGCAGGTGCCGCCGGCCTACTCGGCGGTGAAGGTGGCCGGCGAGCGTGCCTATGACATGGCGCGCGACGGGCGTGCGCCGGTGCTGGAGCCTCGTCCCGCCCGCGTCGACCGGTTCGCGCTGATCGCCCGTCCCGACCCGGACACCGCGATCTTCGAGGTCGCGTCGGGCAAGGGTGTGTACATGCGCAGCCTGGCCCGCGACCTGGCGCTGGCCTGTGGCACGGTCGGGCATGTGGCGGCGCTGCGGCGGCTGCGGGTCGGGCCGTTCCTGGAAGCGCAGGCGATCCCGATGGACCGGCTGCGCGGGCCGGATGACACGGAACCGGCCTCGGCCGAACTGCTGCTGCCGGTGGCGACGGCGCTGGGCGATGTGCCTGGCCTGCCGCTGACCGAGCCGGAGGCGGCGGCGCTGCGCCATGGGCAGGCGCTGAGCCTGGTCACGCTGATGGGGCGCATCCCCGCCGTGGCCGATCCCGATGGCGGGGTGGTGCGCGCGATGGCGGGCGCCCGCGTGGTCGGGCTGTGCCGGCTGGGCGATGGGCTGCTGAAGCCGGAACGGATGATGTAGCGCCGGCGCCACCGCACCGGCCGCAACGCGGCCCTGCCCGCAGGCGGGGCTGATTCCGCTGGACAAACCCGGCGTGGCGGAGGATACCCCGCGCGCTTCCCCGGACCGTCGCGTCCGGTCGCGACCGCGCTGGCCGACATCCCGGCGCCGGCCCTGACCGAACCGAAGGCTGCCGCCCCTCGAACGAACCCGGCCCTGGCCCGGTTGCATCGGCGGGCCGGAGTCCAGGCCGACCCGATCCCAGATCGGCGGATGCCCTGGCGGGGGGCCGCGTGAATGGGCCATGCCGTCCCTGCAACGGACCGCCGCAACCCGATGGATGTGCCGCTGGTGCATCCCGTTCATGCGTCGCATCAACCCTTGTGACGGAGATCATCCGATGTCGATCACAGACGAGCGCCGCCAGGCGCTGATCCAGGAATACGCGACCGGCGCGAACGACACCGGCAGCCCGGAAGTCCAGGTTGCCATCCTGTCGGAGCGTATCAGCAACCTGACCGAGCATTTGAAGACCCACGCGAAGGATTTCCACTCTCGCCGTGGCCTGCTGATGCTGGTCGGCCGCCGCCGCCGCCTGCTGGACTATGTCAAGCACAAGAACCAGGCTCGTTATGAAAGCCTGATCGGCCGCCTCGGCCTGCGTCGCTGACGGTACCGGTTGCCGTGGGCCGGTCCTGCCGGACCGGTCCGGCGCAACCGGCCATGCGGTGGGAAGCCACCGAAGCCTGCTGACGAATCCGCCGCCGTCACTATATGACGGGCATCGCGTGTAACCCCGCGCCATGGTGGCGCGGTTTGTAATCCTCGCGCCATGGTGGCGCGGTTTGTAATCTTCGCGCCATGGTGGCGCGGGGCAACGCCCTGCAAGGGGCATATGCCGGGGGGCGGGCACCAGCCCCATAACGCCGCGTCACGCGGCGGATCGACACTCCGCCGATCCGGCACGCTCCTGCAGGAGCGGGAACCGCGACGGCGTTTCCGGCCACATGGGCAACGGCCCCGCAACTGCGCGAGGTCCGCCCTCCATGCCGCCCGAGACGCCGCCTCCCGTCCAGACCAGGGTCCGACGGATCGTCCGGCTTGCCGAACGCCTCTTGCCGCGCATCCGAAGGATGAATGGATGTTCAATTACTTCCGCAAGGAACTCGAATGGGGTGGGCGCAAGCTCGTCCTGGAAACCGGCAAGATCGC
>CAYZKM010000619.1:0-3170 GCA_964478525.1 uncultured Bifidobacterium sp. | reverse complement strand
CGCGCATCGTCGCGGTGAACGGGGTTGCGGCCGAGTCGGTGCGCACGACGCCCGAAACCGCCTGGGCGCTGCGCGGCGATCGCGGCCTGACCTATGCGGCCACCCCGCCCGAGGGCGCGCGCCTCGTCGCCGGTGCCTGGTGGCCCCCCGATTACACGGGTCCGCCGCTGGTCTCGTTCGATGCCGGCCTGGCCAAAGGCTGGGGCATCGGCCTGGGCGATGTCATTCGCGTGAACGTGCTGGGCCGGGATGTCGACCTGAAGATCGCCAATCTGCGCAACATCGCCTGGCAGTCGCTGTCGCTGAACTTCGCCATGGTCGCCACGCCCGGCCTGCTGTCGCGCGCGCCGCACACCAACATCGCCACCGTGCGGATCGACCCCGCACAGCAGGGCGCGCTGCTGCGATCCGTCACCGATGCGCTGCCCAACGTGACGGGGGTGCGGGTCGAGGATGTGCTGTCCTCGATCGCCACGCTGCTGGATCAGGTGGCGGCGGCGCTGACCGCGACCGGTGCGCTGGCGCTGGTCTCGGGTGCGATCGTGCTGGTCGGCGCCATCGCCGCCAGCCAGCGGCGGCGGATGCGCGAGGCGGTGATCCTGCGCACGCTGGGGGCGACGCGCCTGCAGATCCGCGGCGCCTGGCTGATCGAGTTCGGGATTCTGGGCCTGGCGGCCGGCGCCGTGGCCGGGCTTGTCGGGGCCGGCGCCAGCTTCGCGGTGTCGCATTACATTTTGCACACAAGCTGGGCTTTTCTGCCGGGAACACTTATTCTTACGCTTGCCGGATCACTCGCCATGATGCTTGTGTTCGGCTTCGCAGGAACCGCCGCGGCGCTGCGCGCCAAGCCGGCCTCGCTGCTGAGGAACGAGTAGATCACACCGGAGCCCGGGTACGGGGCCCCGGCAAAAGACAGAAACCGCCCCGGTCGATCTCTGGGAAAGAGAGGGCGACACGGGCTAACGCCCGAAAGGACACAGGGAACCATGGCTTTCAGCCCCGAATACCGGAGCTACCCGCAGGCCTCCGCCGCCTCGACGGCCGCCGTCCTGGACGCCGGCCTTCGGGCCTATATGCTGCGGGTCTACAACTGGATGTCGTCCGGCCTGCTGCTGACCGGCATCGTTGCGTTCGGCATCGCCCATACCGGCGCGATCGACCTGTTCTACCCGGTGACGCAGACCCCGTTCGGGTCGGCCCGCACGCCGACCGCGCTGGCGATGATCTCGATGTTCGCCCCACTCGCCTTCGTGCTGGTGCTCAGCCTGGGCGTGAACCGGCTGTCGACCACCGCGGCACAGGCGCTGTTCTGGGCGTTCTGCGGTGCGATGGGCCTCAGCCTGACCAACATCTTCATCATCTACACCGGTGAATCGGTGGTGCGGGTGTTCTTCATCACCGCCGCGACCTTCGCCGCGACCAGCCTGTATGGCTATACGACCAAGGCGGACCTGAGCCGCATGGGCAGCTTCATGATGATGGGCCTGATCGGCATCGTCATCGCCAGCCTGGTCAACCTGTTCATGCAGAGCAGCGCGCTGCAGTTCGCGATCAGCATCATCGGCGTGATCGTCTTCGTCGGCCTGACCGCCTTCGACACGCAGCGCATCAAGACCGACTATGTGCAGTATGCCTATGCCGAGGGCGTGCAGGGCGCGGCCAAGCGCAGCGTCTACGACGCGCTGAGCCTGTACCTGAACTTCATCAACCTGTTCATGCTGCTGCTGCAGCTGCTGGGCAACCGCAACAACAACTGACGATCAGCGACCGGGCGGGCCGGGCAACCGGCCCGCAACGACGCCGGCCTGCAACGACGAAGGCCCGGGAACCAGGTTCCCGGGCCTTTTTTCGTTGCGCCCACCGCGTCCGGTCAGGATCAGACGGTCTTCAGGAACTCGACCAGCTTCACCGCGGCGGCGGTCTTGTCGGTCTTGTCCAGCGCGGCGAGCTCCGCCGCCAGGCGGTCCATCGCGGCTTCATAGATCTGGCGTTCGGAGAAGCTCTGGTCGGGCTGGCCGGCATTGCGGTGCAGGTCGCGCACGACCTCGGCAATCGCCAGCGGGTCGCCCGAGTTGATCTTCGCCTCGTATTCCTGCGCGCGGCGCGACCACATGGTGCGCTTGATCCGGGCCTTGCCCTTCAGCACCGTCAGCGCCTCGTCGAACAGCTTGCGGGACGCCAGCTTGCGCAGCCCGGCGGTGCGGGCCTTGGCGACCGGCACCCGCAGGGTCATGCGGTTTTCCTCGAACGTGATGTGGATCAGTTCCAGCCGGTGGCCGGCGATCTCCTCGGTCACGATCCGCTCCACCTTGCCCACGCCATGGGTCGGATAGACGACGTGATCGCCCTCGACAAAAATCTCGGCCTTGGCCATCGCGCGCGGAATCGGCGTCGGCCCGCCGGGAGGACCCGCCCGGCGTTCGGTCTTGACCTCGGTCTCGTCGCGCGGCTCGGGGGTCTCGGTGTCATTCATCGCATCGGTCTCGATTGCATCCTGTTCGGTGTCGGTGCCGCTCGTTTCAAGCCTGGCAACCTTCTTCGTGGCGGCGGCCCTGGCCTGCACCGTCGTGCCCGTCGTCTTGCCGCCGCCCGTGGGCTGCGCCATATCCGCGCCTGTGTCACCATCGTCGGACCGGTGCGACAGGGTCCCCGCGGATGACTTCATGCTATCCACCTCGCATCCTTCACGCGCTACGGGCCAGAAACCACCGCCGATGCCAGGTTTCCGAGGCATCGCGCTGGTCCGGCGACCGATCCATGAGATGCACGCGCATGCCTCGTTGGGCACGATCCGCGAGCAGGCCCCTCATATAGCGCAAAAAACGTCCGCCGTCAGGGGGGAGAATGACGAATCGGTGGCAGGACCGCCCCGGCCGGCGATTCGCGGCCCTGGCCGTCCCGTCCATCCGTCATGCGCCAGGGACGCATGGCCTCCAGGCTACCTCCCCAGGGTACTGCCCAAGGGCGTTCCCCGGGGTACCCCCGAAAGGGCGATCCTCAGGGTGTTCCCGGTTCCGGCGAGAACAGGTCGGCCTTGCCCGGCTTGTCCTTCCACTCATCGGCATCCGCGGGCGCCTCGCCCTTACGGGTGATGTTGGGCCACAGCGCCGCATAGGTGCGGTTCTGCTCCAGCCACGCCGTGGCCTTGTCGTCGCTGTCCGGCACGATCG
>CAYZKM010000618.1:0-3174 GCA_964478525.1 uncultured Bifidobacterium sp. | reverse complement strand
GCGGCCAGATCGCATAGGACTGGAACACCATCGACACGCCGCGCTTCTCCGACGCGACGTTCTTCCGCTCGGCGCCCGAGAACACGGTCTGGTTGTTCAGCCGGATCGTCCCGTCGGTCGGTGTTTCCAGCCCGGCGATCGAGCGTAGCGTGGTGGTCTTGCCGCAGCCCGACGGGCCCAGCAGCGTCACCAGCTCACCGGGGGCGATGGCGAAGCTGACACGGTCGACGGCGGTGGCATCGCCGTATTTCACCACAAGGTCCGTGACCTCGATGCGCGGAGTCATCCTGGAATCCTGGTTCATTCGTTGGCGTTACCGACACGCCTCGCGACGCGGAACATGATGGCCACCGCGATGAACACCATCACGGTCTGGATCAATGCCATGGCGGCCGACAGTTCGGAACTGGACGACAGCCAGGAATTGACGATGGACGGCGCGATCACCTTGGAGTGCGGCCCCATCAGGAACACGGATACGCCAAGTTCGCGCACGCTGGCGATGAAGATCAGCAGCCACGCGGCGATCAGGCCCGGGCGCAGCAGCGGCAGCGTCACGGTCCGCATCTGATGGGCCCAGGACGCCCCGCAGACGCGGGCGCATTCCTCCAGGCTGCGGTCGACCTGCAGCACGACGCCGGCGATGGTGCGCAGGCCCAGCGGCATGAACACCGTGAAATAGGCGATGCCGAGCAGCCAGAGCGTGCCGTAGAGGGGGATGGGCATGTTGATCCAGGCCCATAGCAGGCCCAGGCCGAACACCAGACGCGGCACCGCCGCCGGCACCATCGCCACATATTCCATCGCCGCCCGGCCTGGCATGCGGGACCGGTAGATGATCCATGCCATCACGCCGATGACCGGCACGCCGATCGAGGCGACCGACACGCCCAGCACCATCGAGTTGACGAAGGCGGGTCCCAGCGAGCCCATCTGCAACGCGGTCTCGTAGTTCGCCAGCGTGAACTGCATCTGCGGGATGATGACGGTGGCGAATTTCTGGAACGACGTCAGCAGCAGCGCCAGCAGCGGCAGGATCACCGCGAACAGGATATAGCCCCAGGCGATCGACAGCAGCGCCCATTTCACCCGCCCGACATCCATCGGCCGCGGGCGAAACGCCTTGCCGGTGATGGTGGCATAGCTGCCATGGCGCATGATCAGCCGCGATGCGCCCAGCGTGACCACCATCGCCACGAACAGCGACAGCCCCATCGCCGCCGCGCGTCCGTAATCCGGCGGATAGGACAATGCCGCCTGCCAGATCGACGTCGTCACCACATAGAACCGCCCGGGAATGCCCAGCACGAAGGCGGCGGCGAACGAGCCCAGCATCTCGGCGAACACGAAGATCGTGGCACTCAGGATGCCCGGGGTCACCAGCGGCAGCGTCACCCGCAGCATCGTGCGCAGCTTGCTCGCCCCCAGCACGCGGGAGCTTTCCTCCAGCGACGGGTCCATCGACTTCATCGATGCCGAGATCATCACGAAGGCGACCGTGCCCTCGAACAGCGCCATCACCCAGGCGATGCCCCAGGGCGTGTAGATGTCGAACAAGTCGCTGTTGATGCCCAGCGCCCGCCAGATCTGGTTGATCAGCCCGGTCTTCGGCCCCAGCAGCACGCCCCATGCCAGCGCCCCGATCAGCGGGGTCATGTAGTAGGGCAGCTCCATCAGCCGTTCCAGCTGCTCCCGCCCCGGGATCGCGGTGCGGGTCAGGATCCAGGCCTGGATGAACCCGAACAGCACCGCCAGCACGGTTGCCGCGCAGGCGACCAGCAGCGTGTTCGAGATGACGCGGACGTCTTCATACAGGTTGAAGTAGTTGGCGAGCCCCCATTCCTCGGGCGGGAAAATCTGCGGATCGCCGACATTGACCGACTCGATGATGAGAAAGACGAGCGGGTACAGCACCAGGGCGCCGCACACGAGCAGCAGGATCGTCATCACCCATTGCTGGAGATTGGGCAGTCGCATGGTCGTGGGGGTGCCTTACCGCATGCCGCTCAGCTTGTTCCATTCGCGCACGAACTGGGAATGGGTCTTCAGGAAGGCGTCCCAGTCGGTGGGGAACAGGACCTTGAGATCGGTCGCCTTCACGCCGCCGGGCGGTGCCGGCACGTCCGCACGCAGCGAGTTGTAGGCCAGCACCTCGCCATAGCCGGTCTGGCCGGGCACGCCCAGGAACCAGTCCAGGAACAGCTTGGCCGCTTCCGGATGCGGCGCCTCGGTCACGATCCCCCAGGATTCCGGCACGCCGATCACGCCATCGGGCGGATAGACATATTCGATCGGCGCGCCCTTGGCCTTCGCCAGCAGATAGCCCGAGTATTGCGCCGTGTGTATCACCTTGTCCTGACCGCTGACCGTACGGTCGAACTGCTGCACATAGGAATCGAACGCCCGCGGCTTCAACGCCGCGAACTTGGTCCAGTACTCCTCGCCATACATCTGGCGGATCAGGTACCAGGTCATGTGCTGCATGCCCGAGGTGGAGGTCTTGGTGTTGATCGCCTCGGTCCAGTCGGGCTTCAGCGCATCCAGCCAGGTCTTGGGCGCCTTGTCCGCCGGCACCAGCGTGGGGTTGTAGGCGATGCCCGCCATGCTGATCGCACCCCAGGTATAGTATCCCTCGGGCGTGCTTTTATAGTCCGGCTTGAAGGCCGCCATTTCGGGCGAGACATACGGCATCCAGCCATTGCGCTTCTTGAAATCCAGCACGAACGTCATGTCCGACAACTGCACGATGTCGGCGACATAGGTGCGCGCCTGGCGTTCGGCCGACAGCTTCGCATACAGCGCCCCGGCCTGCAGCCGCATATAGCTGGTCGATATCTTCGGAAACAACTTCTTGAACCGCGCCAGCTCGGCTTCCGACCCGGCCTCGGGGTCGGTGGAGTAGACCACCAGCTGCCCCTCGGCCTCGGCCTTCGCGACATCGGCGCAGGTCTTGAACCCATCCATCTGGCGCGGGTTCGCGCATGATTGCGGCTGCGCCCAGGCGGTGGCGCCGAACAGCAGCGAAACCAGCGTCGTGCATGCAAGCGTGCGAAGGCGCATTCCCGTTCCCTCCCTGGTGGGCATTATGCGGGGTTAGAGCACACACCGCCCCGCAGGCAAAGCGGCGGTCCGGTTCACCCCTGCGGGATCAGTTTGCGCACCCGGTGGTTCTCG
>CAYZKM010000617.1:0-3198 GCA_964478525.1 uncultured Bifidobacterium sp. | reverse complement strand
CAACATGAAATGGACCCGTACGGGTGGAAAGACATGGATGGTCGAAATACGGCCGAGACGCACCCACCTAACTGTCCCGCCCGGATGCTACGTCGATATATTTGAACCTGGTCGCACAGCGTTTCTTCTCCCCGGAGACGTTGTCCAGATCGATGATATGTCGGCCAGCTTCGGCCGGTGGTGGGTTGAGAACGCTCGCGACGGCCGGATCATTACTTTGAGTGCCGAAGGAGCATCCTCGCGATCAAGTCACCGAGCCGGCTCATCTCGCGACCTCGGCCGAGGCATGGAGCGCCTTGATCAGAGACGCAACGATGATATGGTGCGTTCGTCCCTCCCGGCGCCGCAGCGGGGTAAGGACCACTGACGCTACCCAGGCCATCCATGGGCACTGCGGCATCCTCGCCCGTTTGTCAGACTGCCGGCCCGGCGGCGTTCGACCTCGGAACCGGCACCAACTCCACCGCCCAGTCCGGCGGCGCCCCGCCGCAGTACATCCGATGTCCGGCGCAGAGGTATACCGGAGCCGGCTGGCCCCGACATTTTCGGCACCGCAGCCCTGCCAGCATGGCGCTGAACGTCCGGTCGCCGCTCCGCATGATCGCCAGCCGGATCGGCATCACGACGACGCCACAGCAGTGCAGTTCCAGCGCGCAGGCGGGCCAGTCCGAGAGGCGGTGGTCGAGGCGGAAGGCGGGCGGGTGCATGGCTGGACGCTATCGTGAGAACGGACTGAGAACAAGCCCGAGCCGTCACTCCAGTGGGGTGGCATCCTGACGCTGGCCGGTCGCGACGATCGACAACTGATCGTCCGGCGCCGGGCGCTGCAGTGCCAGAGCCTCTGTCACGTCGCCACCCAGCCAGGTGTCACAATCCCCGCCGGTCAGGATAACCGGCATAGCCTTGGCGTGGACCGGCCGGACGACGCTGTTCGGCCCGGTAGTCAAGAACGCGAACAACCGGTGCTCCGCCTCTTCTCCCTTGCGCACCCCGGCCCACGGTCGCCAGATGCCGGCAAACGCGAAGGGCGTCCGGCCGGCGTCCAGCGCGAACCAGTGCGGGATTTTCGGGGTGGTGTCCGTGTATTCGCAGAACGATGTGACAGGAACCAGGCACCGGTGCTCAGTCTTCAGCCACGGCCGCCAATACGAGCTGGCGGTATTGCGCACGTTCGTCACTGGCCGGGTGCCGACCTTCGGTGGCGGCGGAAACCCCCAACGCATCATTTCGAGCACGCGGCCGTCATCCGGCGTGGCCCGGATGATCGGTGCCATATGGTCGGGGAATATCCCGGGCAATGGCACCAGGTTGGTTCGATCCTGGGTCACTCGAAACAGGCGCCGTATCGCATCGGCGTTTCTGGTCTGCGAATACAGATTGCACACTCGACAGTCCCCGCGGGCCACCTTCTCGGTCTGACCTTGGCCCCGTCACCGTCCTGGCGCAATAACGCGCGTCAGGGCGGCGGGGACGGAAGGGGAACAAAAGCGGGGCCGGGCTGGCTCTGCGGTCCACTGCGGATTTCACGTATTTGTGTAACGAGTGCCCAATTATTTCGTTGCACGTCAATGCGTGTGGTAGCCCCATGCAGGTATGACCGTTGCGATACAAACCGCGCCTCCACAATATCCGAGCATCGCTTTCGTCGGAAACTGTCAGGCCGGCGTCTTGGCCCAAGTCTTTCGATCCATCGCACCAGACCGTGCCGCCCCCCTCGTGGTTCAGTCCTTCCTCCCCGTTTCCAACGAAACCAGGACAGCGATCCGCGAGGCCGACATCGTCGTGTGGCAGAAGACCAACACGCTCAGCCCTATGGGAGAGCCCGACACGAACGGACGGCTGGTCGAGTTCCCGTGGGTCGCTGCCACCTTCCTCTGGCCCAACTACGGCCCGACCCACATCAACTATCGCGCCGATCCTCCATTCACTCCGTACTGGGGCAGCGAGGTAGGCGATCGCTTCCTCAACCGGATGATCCGAGACGGATGCTCACCAGAGGAAGCCCTGTGGCGATACTTGAGCCACGATCACGATCCAGCCAGACTCGACCGCGCCTATGAGATCGCCCAGGACCATCAGCGCATCCGGGACACGCACTGCGGCTCGTTTCACACGGCAGACCTGCTCGAGAACCTATTCCGTCGGTATCCGCTGTTCAGGACGCCGTCCCATCCCCTCGCCGCGCTGACCGGCTACGTTGCGCAGGTCACCCTGCCCAGGATCGGCCTGACCGCGGCGGAACAGAAGCGGCTCGACATGGCCGGGTTCGACCAATACTTCCCGACCGAGGAAAGGCCGATCCACCCACAGGTCGCGCAGCACTTCCGCATCCAATGGGCCGGACCGGACCGCCTGTACGAGACGTGCCAGGACGGTTCCTATACCTTCATCGAGTGGGTCCTGCGCTACATGCGGACCGAGATATGCGAGCCGATCGCTCGCGGCTTTGTGGCGCTCAACATCGAGCGCGATGTCGAGAAGGGCATCGCCCTATTCCGGCAAGGATTTGCAGAGTGCCCGCGCGCTCATCGGGTCAGGGATATCCTGGTCAGGCACGGCGCGCTTCCCGCACCATAGCGGCAAAGAAGCGTCCGGGATCTTCCGACAGTTGACTTGCATTTCGCAAACGACTCTGCATGCATGCAGCCATGCACACGGAAATTAAGGATGCTTTCATGATCAACCATGGAGGACGGAAACCACAGACCATCGCAGAGGTTCGCGCGATCGTCGTGGCCAAGTTGGAGGCGGCCCAGCGCGAAGTGGATCGATGGACGTGGTTCCTGAAGATGTTCGATGAGATTACAGGGGCCACTCCTGCGCCGAGTCCTGCCCGAATCACGATCAGCAAGGCTGCAAGCGGTCGCCGACTGCATGAGGCTGTGCGGGAGACATACGACACGTGCCGCATTATCTTGCGAGAGGGGCGGCCTATAAAGAGTGAAGATCTGGTCCACGTACTGGCGGCGCGCGGTGTCGTGATCGGCGGGCCCAACCCGACCGCGAAGTTGCACGCGCGACTCTACCGATGTGACGAGTTCCAGAACGAGTGGAACATAGGATGGTCGCTGCGGAACCCACCGGCCCCTGCCGTTGAAACAGAAAATGGCCCCGCCCCCGGAGAACCGGAGACGGGGCCAATGAATAGGCGATTATGCACTTTACAAACACTAGGATAAATAACCCAGAACGGCGGAA
>CAYZKM010000616.1:0-3200 GCA_964478525.1 uncultured Bifidobacterium sp. | reverse complement strand
CCTGCGCCAGGGTGTCCGCTTTGCCGACTGCACACCGTTCGATGCCGCCGCTGTCGTGGCAAATGTCGATGCGGTGCTGGCCAATCGCCGCCGCCATGCCTGGCTGGAACTGATCGCGCAGATCGAGGGTGCCGAGGCGCTGGACCCCGCCACCGTGCGGCTGCGCCTGCGCGACCCGTACTATCCGGCCCTGCTGGAACTCGCGCTGATCCGGCCGCTGCGTTTCGCCTCCCCCGCCGTGCTGCGCCCGGATGGCGCCCTGTCGGCCCCCGTCGGCACCGGCCCGTGGCGCCTGGCGGAAACCGTGCGCGGCCAGCACGATCTTTTCATACGCAACGATACGTACTGGGGGGAGCGGCCGGCGGCCGAACGGGTGATGGTCCGCGTGGTCGGTGATGCGAACAGCCGAGCGCTGGCGATGGAAACGGGGGAGATCGACTTGGTGTACGGGACGGACCAGATCGATGCCGATACGTTCCGCCGCCTTGGTGGCGACCGTCGTTTCGCCACCGCGATCTCCTCGCCGGTGGCGACGCGCCTGCTGGCGATCAATTCGGCGCGGTTCCCGACCGATGATCCGGCGGTGCGCCAGGCCATCGCCGCTTGCATCGACCGTGCGGCGCTGGTCCGCCACGTGCTGCAGGAAACCGAGCCCGCGGCCGAAACCCTGTTCGCCGAGACGCTTCCGTATTGCCGCCTGGGCCTGCGCGCGCCGGCGTTCGACCGGCCGGCCGCCATGGCCGCGCTGGACGCCGCGGGCTGGCGCCTGTCGGATGGCGGGCGGGTGCGCCAGAAGGACGGGCGCGCCCTGGCGCTGGAGCTGTGCTTCGCCGGCGCCGATGCGCTGCAGAAGGCGCTGGCCGAGGCGATCCAGGGCGACCTGGCGCGCATCGGCATCGCCGCCCGCCTGATCGGCGAGGATGCCGCCACCGCCGAGGCGCGCCAGCGGTCCGGCGCGTTCGGCATGATCTTCGCCAACACCTGGGGCGCGCCCTATGATCCGCACGCCTTCATGGGCGCGATGCGCGCGCCCTCGCACGCCGATTTCCAGGCCCAGCGCGGCCTGCCGATGAAGGCCGAGATCGACCGGCGGATCTCGGAGGTGCTGGTCTCGACCGCCGAGACGGCGCGGGCGGACACCTATCGCTGGCTGCTGACGACGCTGCATCGGTCGGGCGTGTATTTCCCGATCTCGTTCCTGACGAACAAATCGGTGCAGCGCGCCGGTCTGGCGGATTTCGGCTTCGGCGAGACGCGGTACGAAATCCCGTTCCATCGCATGGTCCGGGCCTGACCGGGCATGGCGTGGTTCCTGGCGCGCCGCCTGGCCGGGCTGGCCGTCCTGCTGGTGGTGGTGTCGTTCGTGTTCTTCGCCATGCTGCGCCTGGGCCGGGGCGATCCGGGGCTGGACTATCTGCGCCTGGCACAGATCCCGCCCACCGCGGATGCGCTGGCGCAGGCGCGGGACATGCTGGGGCTGGATCGGCCGCTGGTCGCGCAATACCTGGCCTGGCTGGGGCCCGCGCTGCGGCTGGACCTGGGCCGCAGCTGGTTCACCGGCCGCCCGGTCACCGAGGAGATCGCGCATTACCTGCCCGCCACGCTGCAATTGTCGGGCGCGGCGCTGGCGGTGATGGTGGCGTTCGGCGTGCCGATGGGCATCTGGACGGCGCTGCGCCGAGACCGCTGGCCGGACCATCTCGGCCGGCTGATCGTGTTCCTGGGCGTGTCGCTGCCGAATTTCTGGCTGGCCTTCCTGCTGGTGCTGCTGTTCGCGGTGACGCTGGGCTGGCTGCCGGCGATCGGGCGGGACGGGCCGTCCAGCATCGTGCTGCCGGCCATCGCCACCGCCGCCATGACCGCCTGCGTGCTGCTGCGCCTGGTGCGCGCCTCGGTGCTGGGGGTGCTGAACGAGCCGCATCTGCGCTTCGCCCGCGCGCGCGGGCTGCCGCCCGCCACCATCCTGGGCCGCCATATCGTCCTGAACGCCATGATCCCGCCGCTGACCATGCTGGGCCTCCATGTCGGCGAGCTGCTGGGCGGGGCGATGGTGGTGGAGACGGTGTTCGCCTGGCCCGGCCTGGGGCGGTGGGCGCTGCTGGCGATCTCCAACCGCGACTACCCGGCGCTGCAGGGCTTCGTGCTGGCGATGACGGCGGTGTTCGTGGCGTGCAACCTGGCCGTCGACCTGCTGCACGCCTGGCTGGACCCGCGCATCCGCCTGGGGCTGACGGCATGAGGCGGGCGCAGCTGGTGCTGGCGCTGACGGCGATCGCGGTGGTGGCGGCCGCCGCCGCGCTGGCGCCGTGGCTGGCGTCGCATGACCCCGGCGAGACCGACCTGGCGAGCCGCCTGCTGGCGCCCTCGGCCGCCCACTGGCTGGGCACCGACCATCTGGGGCGCGACCTGGCGTCGCGGCTGCTGTGGGGCGCGCGGGCGTCGCTTGGCGCGGTGGCGGCGATCCTGGTCCTGGTGCTGACAGCCGGCGGCGTGGTGGGCATCGTCGCCGGGCTGGCCGGCGGGCGGGTGGATGCCGTGCTGATGCGCGTCTGCGAGGGGTTCATGACCCTGCCCACCCTGGTGCTGGCGCTGTTCATGATCGGCGCGCTGGGCACCGGGCTGGCGAACGTGGTGATCGCCATCGCGCTGTCGCACTGGGCGTTCTATGCCCGCCTGGTGCGCGCCACCACGCTGTCGCTGCGCAACCTGGACCATGTGATCGCCGCGCGGATCGCCGGGCGGTCGCGCCTGGCAGTGGTGTGGCGGCATGTGCTGCCGGTGCTGGCGGGGCAGCTGGCGGTACTGGCCAGCCTGGACCTGGGGCATTGGATGCTGCATGTCGCCGGGCTGTCGTTCCTGGGCCTGGGGCTGGACCCGCCCGCCGCCGAATGGGGCATCATGATCAGCGACGCCCGCCCGTTCTTCCGTGTCGCGCCGATGCTGATCCTGCTGCCGGGGTCGGCGATCATGCTGACGGTGATGGCGTTCAACCTGCTGGGCGATGCGCTGCGCGACCGGCTGGACCCGCGCCTGGCCGGCCACGCGGCATGACCCGGACGCTGACCCTGTCCGGGCTGCACCTGTCCGCCGGCGGGCGCACCCTGGTGCATGACGTGGGCCTGACGCTGCGCGGCGGGCGGGTACTGGGCCTGGTCGGGCAAAGCGGCAGCGGCAAGACCCTGACGACACTGGCCGTTTTG
>CAYZKM010000615.1:0-3208 GCA_964478525.1 uncultured Bifidobacterium sp. | reverse complement strand
TTCCAGGTTCAGCGCCATGCCGCGCAGGCCGGCGCCGGGGAACTCGACCATCTCACCGGCCATGACGTTCTGCAGGCCGAACACGCGGGCGATGCCGTCACCGACGGACAGCACCTGGCCGGTCTCGGCAACGTTGGCTTCGGTATCGAACGCGGCGATCTGCTTCTTCAGGATCTCCGAGATCTCAGCGGGGCGGATCTCCATATCAGGCGGCTACCTTCATGGCGTACTGCAGGCGTTGCAGCCGGGATTTCAGACTGGTGTCATAGAGGCGGGCACCGATCCGGACGACCAGGCCACCAAGAAGGTCAGGCTCCACCTTCTCAAGGATATTGACGTTGCCATAGCCGGCCTCGATCAGGCGGGCACGCAGTTGCTGGCGCTGCAGATCGTTCAGCGGCTGTGCCGAGGCGACATGCGCGGTGATGATGCCGCGCCGTTCGGCGACCAGGGCGGCGAACGCGGTGACGATCTCGCGCAGCGCGCGCAGGCGCCGATTCGCGGCCACCACGCCGACGAAATCCCGCACCGCCTTCCCGAAGCCCTGGGCATCGAGGACCGCGAGCGCGGCCTTGGTGGCATGGTTCACGTCGATCAGCGGAGAACCGAGCAGACGGCGGAAATCCGCGCTCTGGTCGATCAGTTGCCCGAGCGATTCCATTTCGGCGACCACCGCATCGAGCGCGTTCTGGTCGTCCGCATGCGCATACAGGGCGGCGGCGTAGCGGTCGGCGAGGCCGCCGCCGGATGCGATTGTCGTAGCCTGAGCAGCCACGTGCGTTTCCATATGTTGGGCCGCGCAGGGCGCGGGCGTGGACGAACATCGGCCGGCCGAACCGGCGCGGCGCGTCTAGCATGGGGTTCATGGCCCTGCAACACGGCGGGCGGCGATATTCCGCTTCACCCGGCGTTTCCTGTGTCCGCCCGGTCCTGGCCATGATACCGTTTCCCCATGGTTGCCCTGAGAAAACGCGCGCCCACCCACATGACCGTCGATGAGTTCCTGTCCTGGGACTCGGGAGACCGGTCCGGCCGCCACTGGCAGCTGATCGACGGCGAACCCGTGGCCATGGCGCCCGGATCCGAGAACCACGGCGCCCTGCAGGGCGAGATCGGCCGCCTGATCGGCAACCATCTGGTCGCGCACCGCCCGTCCTGCCGCCTGATCGTCACCCCTGGCGTCGTCCCCCGTATCAAGGCGAACCGGAATTTCCGGATTCCCGATCTCGGCGTGACCTGCGCCCCCCCGTCGGGCGAACTGATGGTGGCTGATCCGGTCCTGCTGATCGAGGTACTCTCGCCGTCCAACGAATCCGAGACCTGGGCCAATGTCTGGGCCTATACGACCATCCCCAGCGTGGCCGAAATCCTGGTCGTGCGCTCGACCCGGATCGAGGCGGAGCTGCTCCGCCGTGGCACCGACGGCAACTGGCCGGCCGAACCCGGGCTGCTGGCCGGTTCCGACCCGGTCGTGCTGTCCAGCATCGGGCTGACCCTGCCGCTGTCGACGTTCTACGCCGCCACCACGCTGCGCTGACCACGGGCACACGCCCTGCGGCGTCTCCCTATCCCGCTCCGGACGAACCTGTCATCGTCGCGGCAAGGCCCGCGCATGCCACGGGCCACCATGGAGGCGACGATGATCCGGGATGCCCAGGGACATGCCGTAACCGGTGCGACGGCCGAGGCGATCGATCCTTTCGACCAGGCCATCCGCGCCATCACCACCGTTCATGGCGACACGATGGGCCTGCTGGACGCCGCCCGCCGGGCCGCGCCGGATTTCGCCATGGCGCACCTGGCCAAGGCCTGGGTGTTCGCCATGGCCAACGACCCGGTGATGGCCGAGCAGGGCAGGGCGCTGACGGGCCAGGTGGCGGCGCTGGCGATGAACAAGCGCGAGCGCGCGCATCTCGTGGCCCTGACCCATGCGCTGGAAGGCCACCGCGCGGCCGCCGTGGCGGTGCTGGACCGGCATCTGCTGGTGCACCCGCGCGATCTGCTGGCACATCAGGCGGCGGCGCTGCTGGACGGTTTCCTCGGCCGCTTCGCCTGGGTCCGCGCCCGCTCGGCCCGCGCCATGCCGTTCTGGGCGCCTGGCCAGCCATCCTATGGCGTGATGCTGAGCTTCCTCGGCTTCGGCCTGGAGGAGGCCGGCGAGTATGCCCGCGCCGAGGATGTCTCCCGCCAGGCGGCCGAGCTGGAGCCGTTCAGCTTCTGGCCCCACCACACTGTGGCGCATGTGATGGAGATGACCGGCCGTCCGGAAGACGGTCTGGGCTGGATGGCGGCGCGCGAGCCGCTATGGTCCACCGCCGCGCATGCCAACCAGGTCCATATCTGGTGGCACAGATCGCTGTTCCACGTCGAACTCGGCCAGTACGACGCCGCCCTCGCGCTGTATGACGGCCCGGTGCGGGCGACCCAGCGGCGGCTGGCGGTCAGCCTGACCAACGCCTCGGCGCTGCTGTGGCGGCTGGACGCGATCGGGCAGGATGTCGGCGACCGGTGGGAGGAGGTCGCGGCGCTGTGGCAGGACCATGCCGATGGCCGGCTATGCGTGTTCACCGATGTCCACGCCGCGATGGCCGAGATCCGCACCGGGCAGGATGCGGCGCTGGAGAAGCGGGTGGCGGCGATGCGGCGCACGGCGGCCGACGGCACGGAAGCGGCGGCGATCTACCGCGATATCGGCCTGCCGGTGGTGGCGGGGCTGACCGCGTTCCAGCGCGGCGCCTACGACCAGGCGGTGGAGCATCTGCTGGGCGCGCGGTTCGAGCTGTGGAAGCTGGGTGGCAGCCACGCCCAGCGCGACGTGGTGGACTGGACGCTGACCGAGGCGGCAACCCGCGCCGGCCCGCGCATGCTGGCGCTGTCGCTGGCGCATGAACGTCTGGCCGCGCGCCCACGCAGCGCCCCGAACCAGCGATTCCTGTCGCGGGCCGAGGCGCTGGCCGCCTGAGCGGGCGAAAGCCTGATGTCAGCCCGCCGCCTTCGCCTCGCGCCGGCGGCGGTGCAGCACGAACTCGGTATAGCCGTTCGGCTGTGCCCGCCCGTCGAACACCAGGTCGCACGCCGCCTTGAACGCCACCCCGTCGAACGCTGGCGCCATCGGCTTGTAGGCCGCGTCGGCGGCATTCTGGCGATCGACCACCGCCGCCATGCGCTGCATCGCCGCAGTCACCTGCTCGCGCGTCGCGACGCCGTG
>CAYZKM010000614.1:1049-3210 GCA_964478525.1 uncultured Bifidobacterium sp. | reverse complement strand
ATTGCGGCAAGGCGCTGGATATCGCCCGCGTCGCGCGCGACATGCATGGCGGCAACGGGATCGTGGACGAATATCACGTGATCCGCCATGTGATGAACCTGGAGACCGTCAATACGTATGAAGGGACGCATGACGTGCATGCGTTGATCCTCGGGCGCGCGCAGACGGGGATTTCCGCGTTCGGGTGACCGGTCGCCGCCCTACCGCGCTACGGCTGTCGTGACGCGGTAGAGCGACCTCGGGTTGTCCCAGAACACCCGGCCCGCCAGCTCCGCCCCAAGCGTATCCTCGATCAGGGCGATATCCGCCGGCGCGAACGGGCGTCCGGCGCGGGTCGACGGCAGGTCGGTGCCGAACACCAGCGCATCCGCACGCACCGCCGCGATGCTCTCCAGCGCCTTCGGCACGTTCATCTGCACCCGTCCGAATCCGGTCGCCTTCACCTTCGCACCGGCCGCGACCAACTCGCGCACCACCGCCAGCCCGGTCTCGGTCATGCCCAGATGGTCGATCGCGATCTGCGGCAGGGCGGACAGCGCGGCGATATGGGGTTTCAGCGCCGCGGCGTCGGCATAGATCTCGGCATGCCAGCCGCCCACCGCGTGGGCGCGCTTCGCCAGGGCGGTGATGTCGTCGACGCTGTCGATCCGTCCGCGGAACAGGTTGAACCGCAGCGCCCGCACGCCGATGGCCGACAGCGATGCGATCTCGGCGTCCGCGATATCAGGCGGCACCTGCGTCACGCCGACCCATCCGGCCCCGAGATGCCCCAGCGCGGCGCGCAGATAGGTCTGGTCGAAGCCCTGGAAGGATCCGGACACGATCGCCCCCTGCGCCACGCCCAGCGGACGCGCCTCGGCCAGGTAGGTGGGCAGCGGGAACGGCGGCGGGGTGTAGCCCTGGTTCGCCACCAGCGGAAAGGCGGGGTCCAGGATGTGGCAATGGCTGTCGAACAGGTGCCGCGATGCCGCCCGGGCGGGCCGCGGTGCCAGGACCGGGATGGCGGCCGGGATGGTGGATGCCATGGCGACTCCGGTCAGGAAATCCCGTCGCCGCATCAGCGGGTCAGCAACTCGGTCGCCAGTGCCTGCCATTCCTCGGCCAGGGCGCAGGTTTGCGGCGTCCGCCCGGCCCGGTTGTACCAGTACCGGGCATTGTTCAGATCGCCTTCCACCCGGTGCAGATAGGCGTGCACGGCCGCACCGGTCGGCCCCTCGTCGGCCTGCGCGCAGCCATGCGCCTTGTCCCACGCGCCCTTGGCGTCCCACCACAGGGTCTGCAGCGCCAGGGTCAGCCCATCGGGCGGCGCATCCAGTGCCAGGCTGGCGCGGAAGCTGGTCAGGTCCATGGCATCCTCCGGACATGTGTGCCGTCATGGGGAAGCGGCGGCGGCGGGGTGTCAAGATGACCCGGGCCTGTCGGATCGACATGGTACCGAATCTGTGACCGGCGTCACAGAAGGTCCTTGATAACACTCTAGGATATCGAACTGAGTAATTTCCGACGCTACCGCCCGACCGTTCCGGTTGACTAGGGTTCCGTCCATGGCCCTGGCCGGCAGACGCAAGGCCAGGGACAGGCCGGCACCCGACGGGCAGCCGGAAACAAACGAGATGGATCGTTCACCGATCGGAGGAAGGCAGATGGCGCTTTTGCAAAACTCGGTGTTCTTGAAGGCCCTGTTCCGCTCTCGCCGTGCCGCGGGCGACGAGGAATTCTCGATACACCCGGACCACCCGAGCAATCTGCCGCGGTGGCATGTCCGGCCCGGACAGGTCGCGATCGCGGTGGCGCTGACCCTGACCTATGGGTCGCTCGCCTACCTGCTGGCGCACGCGTCCTCCTGAACCCCCGCGCCCCGGCGCGACACCCTCTGGCGCGACTGCCCGGCCCATCAGGCCCGGACCCGCCTCGGCGTGGGTCCGGGCGATTTGCTGTCCGGGACCATGCACGGTGTGTCCGCACACTACTCAGACACAAAAATGAGTATTATCCGATAGTATCCGCCGCACCGCGCAATACGGCATGTTTCGGCCGTCTACCTGACCAGGTTAGACCGACCAAGACTTCGCCGCCTCGGCCCAGCGCCGGAGGCGGCGTTTTTTTGCCGGAGGCGGCGTTTTTTTGCCGGAGGCGGCGTTTTTTTGCCGGAGGCGGCGTT
>CAYZKM010000614.1:0-949 GCA_964478525.1 uncultured Bifidobacterium sp. | reverse complement strand
TTTCTTATCGGGCGCGCCCGCGCTTGCCGCCACCCGGCCCCCCGCATAGTTTCCGACCATCATACTGCGACCCGGGAGCGTTCCAATGCGAGCAGCCGATGCCATCGTCGAGATCCTGAAGCGGGAAGGGGTCGACACCCTGTTCTGCTTCCCGACGACCTCGATCATCGAGAACGCGGTGGCGGGCGGCATCCGCCCGATCATCTGCCGCCAGGAAAGGGTCGGCGTCGACATGGCCGACGGCTATGCGCGGGTGAAGAACGGCAAGCCGCCGGGCGTGTTCGCGATGCAGTACGGCCCGGGGTCGGAAAACGCGTTTCCCGGCATCGCCACCGCCTTCTCCGATTCGGCGCCGGTGCTGTTCCTGCCGCTGGCCCAGGGGCGTGACCAGTCGCAGATCTTCCCGACCTTCCGCTCCCACATCACCTATGCCTCGGTGACCAAGCAGGTGGAAGAAATCCGGACCCCCGGATCGACCACCGATGTCATGCGGCGCGCCTTCAACGCGCTGAAGAACGGCCGGCTGGGTCCGGTGATGGTGGAGGTGCCGCGCGACCTGGTGGACCTGGAGACCGGGTTCGACGCGCCCGACTATCGCCCGATGCGGCGGTCGCTGTCCGCGCCCGATCCGCGCGATGTCGAGGACGCGGCCAGGCTGCTGGTGGCGGCGAAATGCCCGGTCATCCTGGCCGGGCAGGGCGTGCTGTACGCCGAGGCGTCGGACGAGCTGGTCGCCCTGGCCGAACTGCTGCAGGCGCCGGTGATGACCACCGTCGACGGCAAGAGCGCCTTCCCCGAGGATCACGCCTTGTCGATCGGGTCCGGCGGCAACACGTTCAGCGGCCCCGGGCGGCTGTTCCTGTATGATCGGGCCGACCTGATCCTGGGTATCGGCACCGGTCTGAACCGCCATCCGCTGACCACGCCGCCGCTGCCGAAGGGCGTGCCG
>CAYZKM010000613.1:0-3234 GCA_964478525.1 uncultured Bifidobacterium sp. | reverse complement strand
GCAACGCCTGTTCGACACGCGCGCCATGGCTGCGCAGCAGGCCCCGCGCCTCCAGCCCCAGCGAGACATTGGCCCGCACCGTGCGCCACGGGTACAGCGTCGGGTCCTGGAACATCACCACGCGCGACGGGTGCGGACCGTCTATACGCGCGCCATCCACCAGAAGCCCGCCGGCGGATGGCGGTTCCAGACCCGCCACCAGGCGCAGCAGGGTGGACTTGCCGCACCCGCTGGGCCCCAGCAGGGCGACGAATTCCCCGGGATCCATGCGGAAGTCGACATGATCCAGCACCGGCAGCGACCGTCCGTCCAGATCAAAATCATGACTCACGTCAACCACATCCAGCTCGGCTCCCGCCGGTACCGGCTTAGTTGCTGCTGTTACCATTGGACCAGCCCCTTCTGCCAGGCCAGCAGACGGTCACGCAGACGGAACAGCAGGGTGATCAGCCCCGTGCACATCAGCGCCATGACCAGCAGCGCGGCATACATGTTGGCATACGCGGCCCAGCCCTGGGCCCATTGCAGGTACCAGCCCAGGCCAGCCTTTACGCCCATCATCTCGGCCACCACCAGCACCGAGAATGACGCGCCCAGCCCCATGAACAGACCGACGAAGACGGATGGCATGGCGGCGGGGATGGCGACCTTCAGCACCAGGAAACGCTGCGAGGCACCCATCGTGCGGGCGACGTCGTAATAGGCCTTGTTGACACCGGCCACGCCCGACCAGGTCAGCACGGTCACCGGGAAACCGGTTGCAAGCGCAACCAGGAAGGTGCTGGCGGCATAGCTGGTGGGGAAGGCGAAGAAGGCCAGCGGCAGCCAGGCGGTGGCCGGCAGCGGACCGATCAGGCGCAGCGTCGGATGCGCCCAGTAGCCGACGGCGCGCGACCAGCCGATGGCCACGCCGGCGACGAAGCCCGCAGCGGCGCCGATGACATAGCCCAGCCCCAGCAGGCGCAGGGAATGCCCGACACTCAGGCCAAGGCGCGCATAGTCGTCGGTGAAGACTTCCAGCATCGCCTGCGGCGAGGCGAAGAACGGCCGCGGCAGCACGGGATACTTGGCGGTGACCAGCTCCCAGCCGGTGAAGGCGACAGCCAGCAGCACCAGCCACGGCCCGGTATGGCGGATGCGGGCCGAGACCGCGTCCGGCAGATGACGATCCGATATCGCAACGACTGCCAGAAGGCCGGCCAGACCAAGCATGATCCGGCCCAGCAGGACGGTGCGGTCGAAATCATCGATATCGGGCAGGCCCAGGCTGACCAGCCCCGCCGCCAGCCAGGCCAAGGCGGCCAGGATGCCGCAAGCCCAGATCGCGCGTCCGGGGATGGTTTCGTATGTAACGATAGCGGCCGACTGCCGCGTCTCGGCGTCGGAACGCGAGGGCCTAGCCGAGAACATTGGCGAATACCTTTTCCGACAGACGGTCCACGTTGGTGGTGGGCTTGATCACCGCGATGCCCTTCAACTCCTCCACGTACTGCGCCAGCTCGTGCTTCAGCGCCTCCCCGACCGGGTGATGGGCATGGGTATGGCTTCGCAGCATCTTCGTAAGCTGGTCCGCCTTGGCGACCGGGGAATAGGGCTCGAAGATCCGCGCGGTTTCCTCGGGGTTGGTGGCGACGAAGTCCTGCGCTTCCAGGATCGCCTCGGTGATCGCGGCGGCGGCGGGACGATCCTCGCGGATCAGGCTGCCGCGCACACCCAGCACGCAGCAGGCACGATGGGCGTATTCGGCGTCCAGGTTCGTTGCGACCTCGTGCAGGCCGTCGCGCTCGCGCACCACCCAGCCCAGCGGATCGCCCTGGCAGAACGCCTGCACCTCGCCCTTCTTCAGCGCGACCGGCAGCAGGTCGCCGGGGAAGACACGGAACTGCACGTCGTTGATCGGGTCGATGCCCAGCTTCGCCAGGCGGATCGAGAAGAAGTTCTTGTCGGGCGCGGCCATATCGGTGACGCCCACCGCCTTGCCCTTCAGGTCGGCCAGCGTGCGCACACCCGAATCCCGCGCGGTGAGCATCCGCATGCAGCCGCCATGGGTGGCGGTGGTGATCTTGACGTCGAAGCCCTGTTCCAGCGGCTTCAGCCAGCGCAGCGCCATGCCGATGCCGGCATCCGCCTTGCCCGAGGCGATCGCTTCCAGCAGCTGATCGGTCGAGCCGCCGAAATTGATCATCTCGACATCGAGGTTGCGCTTGGTGAACAGCCCGGTCACCGCGGCGACCGGCGCGCCGGCGGTGCAGATGGCGCTGGCGTTCCAGGTCAGGCGCAGCTTGCGCGGCGCGCCCGGCACCACGGTCAGCGGCACCGCGGCGGCGGTGCGGCAGATCGGCGGGCTGAACAGGGTATTGGATACGCTGACGGGACGGTTGCCCGCCAGCACGGCGGGGGTGGACAGCGCCACCGCGCCCACGCCCGCCGTCGCGCCGGCCAGGCGCAGCACGCCGCGGCGGCCGATGCGGCCGGCGGTTCGGATATCGGTCATCAGTTTGTCTCCTTCAGCCGGTCCGTCAGGCGCGCGCCAGTTGCGGCGCAGGGGCCGCGCCCGACGGCGGCGGCGCGGCACCGAAGCGGCCGTGCACGTAAAGCTGGCGCGCCAGGCGGCGGATATCGGCGAGGGTGGGCCACAGCGAACCGTCGAGTTCCTCGACGCGCAGATCGGTGGCGACGAAGCGATAGCCGCGGTCGCTGCGCACGGCTGCGCCGACGAAGGTGCCGTCGATCTCGATGACATGGGATTGCAGCATGGGATCATCCCTTCCGGGTGGCTGGTCGTGTCTGGACAGATGTCGGGGCGGGCAAGGGGGCGGGCGCGCGACATCGCATCGACGGCATCCCGCACATGCGGCGCACAGCATGGGGTGCCTGATCAACCATCGAGGGGGGCCTTTCCTGTTCGGTGGCGGCGCGGGCGCTGCCACGGCAGGATAAGAGTATATTTTCCCCTTAGAAGGCAATATACGCCGTGTAAAAAGATTTATTTTCTATATTCCGTCATATCCGGCGCCAAGCCACCCCTCCCGGAACCCCGACGCCGGAGACAGGGTGTCTCTTGCCGGCCGACCCCGCCGCTGCTCCAATCCCGGCCCGAGACGGCTGCAAGGATCAGGACAATGGTTGCGACACTGCTGGATGGGCTGACATTCCCCGAGGGGCCGCGCTGGCATGACGGGCGGCTGTGGTTGTCGGATTTCTACAATCACCGGGTCGTGGCGGTTGGGCTGG
>CAYZKM010000612.1:0-3236 GCA_964478525.1 uncultured Bifidobacterium sp. | reverse complement strand
AAGCCACCTGCATCAAGGAAGGCATCCGCATGATCGACGTCCGCCACGAGCAGGCAGCGGCGTTCGCGTGCCAGGCGTATAGCCGCCTGAAGCAGGTTCCGTCGGTGTGCATGGCCGCATCAGGCCCCGGCGTGACCAACCTGATCACCGGCATGGCGAACGCCCTGGTCGATTGCTGCCCCGTGGTGGCCTTCGGCGGATCGAGCCCGCTGTCGCAGTTCGGCCGGCAGGTGTTCCAGGAAATCGACCAGGTCGAGCTGATGCGTGGCTGCTGCAAGCATGTCGATCGCCTGATCAACCTGAAGCGCATCCCCCAGCAGATCAACTTCGCGCTGCAGAAGGCGATCACCGGCAAGCCCGGGCCCGTCTACATCGACTGCCCCGGTGACATGCTGTACCAGAAAATCGACGAGAACCTGGTCGACTGGAGCTATGCCGGCCGCCCGCTGGTCGATTCCCGTCCGCTGGGCGACCCGCGCCAGGTCGCGGCACTGGTCGATGCGCTGCAGAAGGCCAAGAACCCGATCATCGTGTCCGGCTCGGGCGTGATCTGGTCGCAGGCCTGGGACGAGATGAAGCAGTTCGTCGAGGCCGCCGGCATCCCGTTCTACACGACCCCGCAGGGCCGTGGCGTGGTGCCGGACGATCATCCCTACAGCTACATGACCATGCGCTCGGGCGCGTTCCGCGACGCCGACCTGATTATCGTGCTGGGCACCCGGATGAACTACATCATCGGCCATGCCTCGCCGCCTCGCTTCGGGCCGAACGCGACCATCGCCCGCATCGACATCGATTCGGCGGAAATCGCCACCGCGGCGCGCTATGTCGACATTCCCATCGTCGGCGACTGCAAGGCGGTGCTGGGACAGCTGCTGGACGGCATCAAGGGCAAGATCACGCCTGACAGCTACGGCGCCTGGCGCAACAAGCTGTCCGAGGGCGAGAACCAGAAGCGCAACGCCGCGGGTGCCAACAAGTTCGCCGAGGATGGCGACATCCATCCGGTGCGCATGCTGGAAGCCGTGCGCGACTTCATGAACCGCGACGCGATCCTGTGCGTCGACGGCCAGGAGACGCTGAATTTCGGCCGCCAGACGATGCCGACCTTCGCGCCGGGCCATCGCCTGAACTCCGGCCCGTTCGGCACCATGGGCGTTGGCATGCCGTTCGGCGTCGGTGCGAAAGTGGCCAAGCCGGACACGCAGGTGATCGTGGTCCATGGCGATGGGTCGATGGGCCTGAACGCGATGGAGCTGGACACCGCCATCCGCCACAAGATCCCCCTGCTGGTGGTGATCAGCCTGAACGGCGGCTGGACCGGCGATCCCAAGCGGGAGAAGCCCGGACGCGACCTGGGCTACTGCCGTTACGACAAGATCTGCGAGGCCCTGGGCGGCTACGGCGAATACGTCGACAAGGTCGAGGATATCCGTCCTGCGCTGGAGCGCGCGCAGAAGAAGGTCGATCAGGGCATGGTCGCCCTGGTCAACGTGCGCACCGACTATCGCGCCCGCTTCGCCGGTGTCGCGTTCTCGGACTACTCGACCTGATCGGTCATCCCCGCCCGGGCAGCCGGGCGGGGATTCGTTCCCGGGTGTGACCGCTGCGGGCCGCCGGCCGGACCGCGTGACTCACGCCATCAGGGACCAGCGTGGCCACGGTGTCAGGCGATGACGCCCTGACCGGCCTGTGGGCCGGAATCCGCTTCCAGCGCATCCTCCACCGCGCGAACCGCCTGCATCGGCAGTGTGGCGCGTGCGATCACCTGCCCGCCGACACAGGCCAGCCAGTCCGCACCGTCGGGCGGGGTCCGGGGGCGCAGGTCGACGATGCGCGCCTCGGCGTCGCGGGCGACCGCACTGAAGGACCGCCACCCGGTGGAAAACGGGCCCTGGATACGAACAACGCGGGCGATGGTCTCGCCCGCGTTGTTCAATCCGATCCACTCCAGTGTCCGGGATGACATCCCGGCACCGCCCTCCTGACGTCCCCGCATCCAATGGAGGCGGGAACCCACGGTCAGAAGCCCGACATCAGGCGCTTTTGGCCATGATCTCGTCCGCGATATTGCGCGGCACGGGGTCATAGTGGTGGAACTGCATGGTGAAGGACGCGCGGCCCTTGGTCATGCTGCGCAGGTGCGAGATGTAGCCGAACATCTCCTTCAGCGGGACCTGCGCGCGCACGATCACGGTCGAGCCCGAGCTTTCCTGGTTCTGGATCTGGCCGCGGCGGCGGTTCAGGTCGCCGACGACGTCGCCCACATGATCCTGCGGCGTGGTGATTTCCACGTCCATGATCGGTTCCAGGATGATCGGGCTGGCCTTCTTCATGCCTTCGCGGAAGCAGGCCTTGGCGGCGATCTCGAAGGCCAGGGCCGACGAGTCGACGTCGTGGTACTTGCCGTCGACCAGCGTGTACTTGAAGTCCACGGTCGGGAACCCGGCCAGCACGCCGGTATCGGCCTGCACCTTGATGCCCTTTTCGACGGCCGGGATGTATTCCTTCGGCACCGCGCCGCCGACGACCTTGTTCTCGAACACCACGCCGCTGTTACGCTCGGTTGGCTCGAACACGATCTTGACTTCGGCGTACTGGCCCGACCCACCGGACTGCTTCTTGTGGGTGTAGGTTTCCGTCCACTGCTTGCTGATCGTCTCGCGATACGCGACCTGCGGGGCGCCGATGTTGCAGTCGACGCCGTATTCGCGGCGCAGGCGGTCGATGATGATCTCCAGGTGCAGCTCGCCCATGCCCGACAGGATGGTCTGGCCGGTTTCCTGGTCGGTCTTCAGGCGCAGGCTGGGGTCTTCGCCGGCCAGCTTCTGCAGGCCCAGGGTCATCTTCTCCACCGCTTCCTTGGTGCGCGGCTCGACCGAGATGTCGATGACCGGCACCGGGAACGCCATGCGCTCCAGCACCACCGGATCATCGTTCGACGCCAGCGTATCGCCGGTGCCGGTGTCCTTCAGGCCGACGAAGGCGGCGATGTCGCCGGCCTCCACTTCCTTGATCTCCGCACGCTTGTCGGCGTGCATCTGGAACATCCGGCCGATACGCTCCCGGTGGCCCTTGGTGGTGTTCATCACCATGTCGCCCGACTTCAGCGTGCCGGCATAGACGCGCACGAAGGTCAGGGTGCCATACTTGTCGTTGATGATCTTGAACGCCAGGCCGGCGAACGGCGCCTTGGGGTCGGCGGCGATCCGGCGGCGATCGGGATGGTCGGCCTC
>CAYZKM010000611.1:0-3237 GCA_964478525.1 uncultured Bifidobacterium sp. | reverse complement strand
GGGGCGGTCTGTATATTAGCGTTCTCTAATATAGAGACCGCCCCGGCCCCGCCTTCTCCATCGTCGCCCATGGGCCCATACTCCCCCGACACCGGACGGGCGGGAGGAACGCACCGACATGACATCGGCCCTGCACCAGGACGTCGAGGCCCTCGCCGCCATCGGACGCGCCTATGACGCGCGGCACCAGCGGATCACCGGCCTGACCTGGCCGGATGGCGCCCGCATCGCGGTCAACTTCACCGCCGATTTCGACGCCATGCTGCTGCGCCGCCTGCTGAACGAACCGCCCGCACAGCTCGCCAAGGGCGAGTTCGGCGGGCGCGTCGGCATCTGGCGGCTGATCGCGCTGTTCGACTCCCACGCCGTGAAGGCGACGATCTTCACCCCCGGCCGTATCCGCGAGCTGTATCCACAGGCCTTGCGCGCCGCCCATGCCAGCGGCCACGAGATCGCCGACCATATGTGGGAACATCACGTGCCGCGCGATGCACAACTGGAACTGGATCATCTGACCAGGACCAGCGCTGCGTTGCACGAGATCACCGGGCGCAACCCGGTCGGAACCCGCAGCGAGCACTCGCACGCCCTGCTGAAGCAGATGGGCTTCCTGTATGTCTCGCACGATACGGCCGACCACCTGCCGTACTATCTGGCGGATGCGGACGGGCGGAACACGATACTGAACCTTCCCTTCCACTATGCCATCGACGACGCCATGTTCTACTCCTTCGCCTGGCTCGGCTCGAACAACGGCGCGCAGCGCATCACCGACACGGATCGCGTGCTGGAACTGTGGTGGGACGCGTTCCGCCAGCAATATGATGCCGGCGGCTACCTCAATATCTGCCTGCATCCGTTCGTGTCGGGACGCGCGCAGCGGATCGACATGCTGGACCGGCTGATCGCCCGGATGAAGACGCTGCCCGGCGTGTGGTTCCCGACCTGCGAGGCGGTCGCCCGCCACTGCCTGGCCCATTTCCCGCCCGCATCACAGGAAGCCTGACCGATGCCCTGGAAGGACGGCTACACGATCTCGGACGAGGTCAGCCCGCGCGACGCCGACATCGCCTGGCCCGATGGCGCGCGGTGCTGCGTGTCGATCACCGTGGATCTGAGCGTGGCGTCGGGGGCGGCGGGCATCACCGCGCGCGACCTGCAATCGCCGCGCGCGCAGTTCGGCCTGCGGGACGGGCTGGCGCATGTGCGGGCGGCGCTGCAAGCCCATGGGCTGCGCGCGACCTTCGCCGTGCCGGCGGTGATGGCGCGCATCCACGGCCCGCTGCTGCGTGACCTGCGCGAAGATGGCCACGAGATCGCCGCCGAGGGGCTGCTGCACGAGGACGTCTCCGCGCTGGAACCGGCCGAGGAGCGCGCCCGCATCGCCGCGGCCACCGATATCCTGGCCGATGTGGTGGGGGAACGTCCGGCGGGGTGGTTCAGCCTGCCGCGGCAGGGCGATCCGTTCGCCGGCGGCACCGTCAGCCCGCACACGATCGACCTGCTGATCGAGGCCGGCTATGCGTGGTTCGGCAACGGCCTGGCCGACGATATCCCGCATTACTGGGTCACGGATTTCGCCACCCGGCGCGCGCTGCTGGCGCTGCCCTACTATTATCATTACGACGACCAGTTCTTCCTGATGTTCCCGACCAAAGGCACCGGGCTGGAGCACGCCGATTCGCTGTTCCGCAACTGGCGCGCCGAGTTCGCCGCGCAGTATCGCCGCGGCCGGCAGTTCCACATGACGCTGCATCCGTTCGCCATCGGCTTCGCCCATCGCGTGCGGCTGCTGCAGGATTTCCTGCGCCACATGATATCCCACGGCGGGCTGTGGAATCCGACGGGGTCCCAGCTGGCGGGTCACTGGACCGCCACGCGCCCGCCCGCGACGCATCTGCGGCTGGAGCCCAGCATCTGGCAGGACCATCCGGGCAGCCTGAGCTGATCGTTCAGCCCCGCCGCAGGAAGAACCATGCGGTGACGGTCGCACTCAGGACCAGGACGAAGATGCGGGTGGCGCGGGGCGGAATACGCCGAGCGAGGCGCGCCCCGCCATAGCCGCCGGCGATGGCGGATGCCAGCATGGCCAGCATCTCGGGCCAGCGGACGGCGCCGGCGGCGACGAAGCAGATCACCGCCGCCCCGTTCGCCGCGCTGACCAGCAGGGTGCGGGCGGGGGCCATGGCCTTCAGGTCTGCGGCGTCCAGCAGGCTCCAGACCGCCAGCATCATCAGCCCGACCGCGCCGCCGAAATACCCGCCATAGATGGAAAGCAGAAACTGGCAGACCAGCATGGCAGCGGGGCCGATGCGCAGATGGCGGCTGAGCGCCAGGCCGAGTTCCCGCCCGCCGGTGAAGGTCAGCGTGGCCAGCAGCAGCAGCCAGGGGATGACGGCATCGAAGGTCGACCCTGGCGCCAGCAGCAGCAGGACCGCCCCGATCAGCCCGCCGGTGATGCTGATGGGCAGCAGCACGCGCAGGCGGATGCCGGCGATGCCACCCAGCCCGTCGCGATAGGCCCAGGTGCTGGCGATGGTGCCGGGAAACAGCGCGACCGTGCTGGTGGCATTGGCGATGACCGGCGGCAGCCCGACGAAGACCAGGGCCGGGAAGGTGACGAACGATCCGCCTCCGGCGATGGCGTTCATCGCGCCGGCCGCCAATCCGGCGACGACCAGCAGGGGGATATGGTCCATGGCGCGCACCCTGGGCGGGCGGGGCGGCGATGGCAACCGCGGTTGCTACGGCGGCGGCCGAACTGCAACGAAAAACGGCCGGGGTTTGCGCCCCGGCCGTCGGTTCCAGGACAGCCCGATGCGGTCTACAGCTTCCAGCGCAGCAGGTTGCCGATCTCGCCCAGCACGCCGCGGCGGAAGGCCAGCACGCAGACCATGAAGATCACGCCCTGTGTCACGGTGACCCAGGCGCCGAACTGGGCCAGGTAGTTTTCCATCGTGATCAGGATGATCGCGCCCATCACCGGGCCGAACACGGTGCCCAAGCCCCCCAGCAGCGTCATCAGCACGACTTCGCCCGAGGTTGCGTAGTGCACATCGGTCAGCGTGGCGATGCCGAACACCAGCGCCTTGGTCCCCCCGGCGACTCCGGCCAGCATGCAGGACAGCACGAAGGCGATCAGCTTGTAGTCGTCGGTGCGATAGCCCAGCGACGTTGCCCGGGGCTCATTCTCAAGGATGCCCTTCAGCAGATGGCCGACTGGAGAGTGGACGAGGC
>CAYZKM010000610.1:0-3240 GCA_964478525.1 uncultured Bifidobacterium sp. | reverse complement strand
AAGGAGATGCTGATCACCGCGCTGTCGCAGTACGAGGGCAGCATGCTGTTCGTTTCCCACGACCGGCACTTCCTGGCGGCGCTGTCGAACCGGGTGCTGGAAGTGACGCCTGACGGCATCCATCACTACGACGGTGGATACATCGAGTACGTGGCGCGGACCGGCCACGAGGCACCGGGCCTGCGGCACTGACCGCATCTGCCGGACCCGGCTGACCGGCGGCGCCGCGATCAGCCGTCCAGCAGCTCGATCGCGGTCGACTTGACCAGGGCCAGCACCGGCCCGCCCTCGGTCAGCGCCAGGTTGGCAATGGCATCCGGCGTGACCCGCGCCAGCATGGCACCGCCGGGCAGGGCGATCTCCACCATCGCGGAACGGCGCGCATCCTCCCGCGCCAGCCGGCGCACCGTGCCGGGGATGATATTGTGCACGCTGATGGCTTCGGGTGTCTTGCCGGCCAGCGCGACCTCGCGCGCCGGGATGCGGGCGCGCAGCCTGGTTCCCACCGGCGCCGTCAGCAAGGGAACCAGGAAGTCCCGCCCCGCCCCTTCCAGCCGCGTCAGCTCCCGGTCGGGGTCATGGCCCGCGACCGTGCAGTCCAGCACCGCCCCGGCATCATCGCGTTGCGCGAAGGGAAGATCGGATCGCGCGGCGAGTTCCGACAGCGGGCCATAGGCCAGCACGCGGCCCTGCCGGATCAGCACGATGGAATCGGCCAGCCGCGTGATCTCCTCCACCGCATGGGTCACATACAGGATCGGCAGGGCCAGGGTCGTCTTCAGGCGCGTCAGGAATGGCAGGATCTCGGCCTTTCGCGACGAGTCCAGGCTTGCCAGCGGCTCGTCCATCAACAGGATATGCGGTTGCGCCAGCAGCGCTCGGCCGATCGCCACGCGCTGCCGCTCGCCGCCCGACAGCGTGTGCGGGCGACGGGTCAGCAGATGCTCGATGCCGAGCAGGCTGACGATCTCGTCGAACCGGATCGGGCCGGGCGGAGCGCGGCGCAGGCCGAAGCGCAGATTGGCGGCGACCGACATGTGCGGGAACAGGCGGGCATCCTGGAACACCAGGCCGATGCGGCGTCGTTCCGGGGGCAGCCATACCCCGGCGGCGGTGTCGCCCAGGATCTGGTCGCCGACCGCGATGCGGCATGCGTCGGGTCGCAGCAGGCCGGCCGCGGCGGAAATCAGCGTCGACTTCCCCGAACCGGACGGGCCGAACAAGGCGGTGACGCCCTGCGCCGGAACGTCGAACACCATGTCCATCTCGATCGACGGAAACCTGTGGCGCAGGCGCACCGACAGGGTCATCGCCCTGTCGATGTCCGTGGTTCCGGTCTGCTGCACGGGTACGATGTGGCGTGGCGGCCTTATTCGACCTTGAAGCCCCGCTTGACGAAGATCGCCCGCGCCTGCGGCCCGGCCAGGAACGTCATGACAGCCCGTGCGGCGGGCGTGTCGCCGGCCTTGGTGACCGCGAAGGGATACACCACGGGATCATAGCTGCCGGCGGGGAACACGCCGGCGACCGCGACACCCTTGGTGACCGCGGCATCGGTCGCATAGACGATCCCGGCCGGCGCCTCCCCCCGTTCAACCAGCAGCAGGGCGGCGCGCACATCCTCGGTCCGGGCCAGGCGCGGCATCACCGCGTCCCACAGGCCCAGCTTGGTCAGCGCCTGCCGCGCATACAGCCCCACCGGCACATGCGCCGGATCGCCGGTCGCGATGCGCCCATCGGCCCCCAGCAGCGCCCCCAGGTCCATGCCTGGCGCGATCGTCACGCGGCGCGCCTTGTCGGCGGGAACGATCAGGACCAGCTCGTTGCCCAGCAGGTCCTTGCGGGTGTCGGTCGCGATCAGGTTCTTCTCGATCAGGAAATCCATCCATTTCGTATCGGCCGAGGCGAACAGGTTCGCCGGCGCCCCCTGCTCGATCTGGCGGGCGAGGGTGGAGCTGGATCCGAATGACAGCCGCAGCGGCTGGTGCCCGCCCTTCGTCCATTCGGCCGAGATGTCCTTCATCGCATCGGTCAGGCTGGCGGCGGCGAAGACCGTCACCTCCTGCGCCCAGGACAGGGCGGGGGCGAGCAGCAGGCACAGGAACAGCAGGATACGCATCGCGGACACCTTCAGGGTTCAGGGGATTTGACCCCGGCCAGCAGCGCGCCGAGCTGGGGTGGGGTCAGGGGGCGGCCGTACATGACGGCGTTGAACGTGGTGGCCAGCAGCGTGGCGTCGTGGCCGCGCAGCCAGGCAACACCCGCCAGCCGGTTGATCGAGGGCGGTTCCTCCACCCAGCCGAACGGCAAGCCCGGCGCGATCACCGCCCGGCCCTGCTGCACGGCGCGCACCTGCTGCCAGGCGGGATCCTTCGCGATGACCTGGCGCATGCCGGGATCGGCGAAGATGATGATGTCGGGGTCCAGCGCCTTCACCGCGGCGACGGTGCTGCGCCGGAACGGTCCCTGGTCGGCGCCGTCGCCGGCCGGGGCAACCGGCTGCCAGCCGACCTGCACGAACACCTCGGACAGGTCACCACCCGGGATGATCGTGGTCAGCCCGTCCGGGCCGCGGGCGTACATGACGCGCGGAGAGCCGGTGCGGGTGGCGGGCAAGGCCAGCAGCGCCTCGGCGAACGCGGCCAGCACCCTGGCGCGTTCGGACCGTCCGAGCACGTCGCCCAGCAGGCGGATGGTCTGCGGGATCTTGCCGATGGCGCCGTCCAGCAGAATGGTCGGCACCCCGGTCTTTTCCTGCGTGGCGCGCGCCAGGCGAACATACCGCTCGGCGATCGCGCCATAGTCCAGGATCAGGTCCGGCTTCAGCGCCATGGCCTTGTCGATGACATCCTCCCGCCCGGTGATGCGCGGCACCGCCGGCAGCCTGGCAGCCTCGGGGGAGAGAAATGCCCGCGCCTCGTCGGACACTGGGGACGGCCAGCCCAGCATCAGGTCGGGAGCAAGGGCCTGCAGCAGCGTCGCGGCGGGCGGGCCGGCCGGCAGCACACGCTGTATGTGCGCAGGAAGCGCGACGGACCGCCCCGTCGCGTCGGTAATGTCCGCGGCCTGTGCGGGAAACGCCAGCAGCAGCCAGAGCAAGGCGAGTATACGGGCTGGCATTCCTACCTCCATCCTGGCCACGGTAGACGTGATGGGATATAGCGACAAGGGGCCAGCAGGGATGCCTCAGGGCTATCGCATTTGGCCGAGCACGGATCGTGCGAACTCGTCGGACCATCC
>CAYZKM010000609.1:0-3249 GCA_964478525.1 uncultured Bifidobacterium sp. | reverse complement strand
TGGTCGTCGACAGCTCGATGATCTACTCGATCGTCGACGTCCTGCTGGGCGGGCGGCGCGGCACTGCTGCGATGCGGATCGAGGGCCGGCCCTACACCACCATCGAACGGACGCTGGTGGAACGGCTGATCCATGTCGTGCTGGCCGATCTGTCCGCAAGCTTCGACCCGCTGTGCCCCGTCACCTTCCGCTTCGAGCGGCTGGAGGTGAACCCGCGCTTCGCCACCATCAGCCGCCTGTCGAACGCGGCCGTGCTGACCCGGCTGCGCATCGACATGGAAGATCGCGGCGGGCGGCTGGAACTGCTGCTGCCCTATGCCACGCTGGAACCGGTGCGGGAGCTGCTGTTGCAGCAGTTCATGGGCGAGAAGTTCGGCCGCGATTCGATCTGGGAAACCCATCTGGCCGAGGAATTGTGGAACACCGATGTCGAGCTGGATGTCGTGCTGGATGAACAGACGATGCGGCTGTCCGACATCGTGGGGCTGCGGCCCGGCATGAGCATCACGCTGAACACCGGGCCCGGCGCGCTGGTGCAGCTGCGCTGCGGCGCCGTCGCCCTGTTCGAAGGCCGGGTCGGGCGCCGCAAGACCAATGTCGCGGTGCGCATCGAGCGCGACATCCCCCGCGTGCAGCCAACGGAACGCTCGTGACCGTTAACCGCTTGTCAATACCAGGGTGCGTACAATGCCGAGCATGGAATGGATGCTGGAGATCGTGCTGGTGGGGATGCTGGGGGCGACGCTGTTCCACGCGGTGCGGCTGGAGCGTGCGCTGGGCGTGCTGAAGCGCGACCGTGCCACGCTGGAAGCCCTGGTCGCGGGATTCAACACCAGCACGCGCCAGGCCGAGAACGGGATCGAGCGGCTGCGCGCCGCCGCCGATGGCGCGGGCCGGCAGGTCGCGCGCCAGGCGGAAGCGGCACTGGCGCTGAAGGACGACCTCGCGTTCCTGATGGACCGCGGCGAACGGCTGGCAGACCGCATGGATTCCCTGGTGCGCTCGGCGCGCCCGATGGCATCCGACCAGCCCAGGCCGCAGGCGGTGGCGGCGATGGCGACCGCCGTGGCCGACGATGAACCGGAACCGCGGCTGCGCAGCCAGGCCGAGAAGGACCTGCTGAAAGCCTTGAGGATGGCGCGATGATCCGCATGCCGACGCCGCGCCTGCTGCCGATCACGATCGGCGTGCTGGGCGGGCTGCTGGCGGTGAAGTCGGTGACGCTGGTGCGCGCCGTGTTCTCCCCCGCCTCCGCCCCGGGGGTGACGCTGCCCGGCGTGGCGCTGCCCGGCCTGGCACTGATCACCAGTACCGCGCAGGCATCGTCCAACGATTCCGAAGCCGCGGCCAGGCCCGCCGCCGCGCAGCCCGCACCGGACCCCGAGCCGAAGCCGCCGGCCGAACCGCCCGTCAGCGCCAGCGAGAAGGCGGTGCTGATGGAGCTGCGCCAGCGCCGCCAGGAGCTTGAAGCGCGCGAGAGCGCGATCGCCGCGCGTGAATCCGTGCTGACGGCGGCGGAGCAGAAGCTGAGCGCCCGCGTGGCGGAGTTGCAGAGCCTGCAAGGCAAGCTCGAAAGCCTGGAGGCCGGCCAGCGGCAGCGCGACGACGCGAGCTGGCAGGGCCTGGTGAAGCTGTACGAGACCATGAAGCCGCGCGAGGCGGCGGCGATCTTCAACGAGCTGTCGATGCCGGTGCTGTTGCAGGTGCTGGACCGCATGAAGGACGCCAAGGCGGCCACCGTGCTGGCCGCGATGAACCCCGACAAGGCGCGCGACGTCACCACCGAGCTGGCACGGATGCGGACCCGCCGCGACGGCGCGGCCGATCCTGTCCCCGCCTCCGCTGCTGCCCCCGCTGCTGCCAAGGCCACGCCGCCTACCCCGCCCCCCGCCTCACCCTCCACCCCCCCGCGGCCACGCGCCGTGGGCAGTTGAGCCCCCCCATGAGATTTCACGCCGGAAGGACAGACTGCGATGGCTATCGACAAGTCGATGAACGTGCTGATCGTTGACGACTACAAGACCATGTTGCGGATCATCCGCAACCTGTTGAAGCAGATCGAGTTCAACAATGTCGAGGAGGCCACCGACGGCGCCGAGGCATTGTCGAAGCTGCGGTCGGGCAATTTCGGCCTGGTCATCAGCGACTGGAACATGGCCCCGATGACCGGCCTGCAACTGCTGCAGGAAGTGCGCGCGGATTCCCGGCTGAAGCAGATGCCGTTCATCATGGTGACGGCCGAAAGCAAGACCGAGAACGTGGTGGCCGCCAAGGCGGCCGGCGTGTCGAACTATATCGTCAAGCCGTTCAACGCCGAGACGCTGAAGGACAAGATCGAAAAAGTCCTCGGCCATGCATGAATACCAGAACGCCTTCAAGCGGCTGGACCGCGAACGCCTCGCCGTCAAGCTGGAGGAGATCCGCGCGCGCCGGCAGAACTTCGAGCCCGAGGCCATCGCCGAAGTGGTGCGCGCCGTCATGACAACCATGAGGGGGAACCTGACCATGACCGAAACCACCCTGCTGTCGGAGGTCGAGGAGCTCGGCCGCACCATCGCCAATGCCAAGGCCGAGATCGCCGCCCTGCGCGTGGGCGACATCAAGCAGCGCGACATCCCGTTCGCGACAGACGAGCTGGACGCGATCGTCAAGCACACCGCCGCCGCCACGCACAGCATCCTGGAAAGCTGCGAGACGCTGGACGAGGTCGCCGGCGGAGTCAGCGACGAGGCGTCGGGCAAGCTGCAGGACGCCGTCACCAAAATCTACGAGGCGTGCAGCTTCCAGGACATCACCGGGCAGCGCATCACCAAGGTGGTGACCACGCTGAAGACCATCGAGGCGAAGATCAGCCAGATCGTGTCCACTTTCGGCCATCCCCTGGACGAGGCGCCCGGGCCGGCCGCCGAGGCCAGCACCACCCTCTCGGACGACGATCTGCTGAATGGTCCGCAATTGCCGGCGCTGGCGATGGACCAGTCCGACATCGACAAGCTGATGGCCAGTTTCGACTGAAACCATCCGGGCCGGCCACGATCGCCGCGGAGAAAATCTCCCATGCCCCGCCTCTGCCGCCTCGCCGCCGCGATCGCGTGGCTGTGCGCCGCCGTTCCGGTCGCCGCCCTGGCCGAGACCGTCCCGGTTCCGGTGCGGTCGGGCAGCCACGCGGATTTCGGGCGCCTGGTGTTCGATGCCCCGCCCAACACGCGCTACACGCTGGTGCGCGATGGCGAGAAGGTGACTATCCAG
>CAYZKM010000608.1:0-3250 GCA_964478525.1 uncultured Bifidobacterium sp. | reverse complement strand
GACGATGGCGGCCTGACCGGCACCTGCGCGGAGTGGAGTGAAGATGCCCAACGACCCTGCCGGCACCCCCGATATCCTGGCGAAGATCTGCGCCGATACGCGGGCGACCGTGGCCGCTCGCAAGGCCACGCGGACCATCGCCGCGCTGCGCGCCGAGATCGAGGCCATCCATGACGAGACGCGGGGATTCGGGCGCGCGCTGAAGGAGACGGCGGCGAGCGGGAAGCCGGCGCTGATCACCGAGATCAAGAAGGCCTCGCCGTCCGGCGGGCTGATCCGCCCGGATTTCGATCCGCCGGCGCTGGCCCGCGCCTACAAGGCAGGCGGGTCGACCTGCCTGTCGGTGCTGACGGACGAGGCGTATTTCCAGGGCAATGCCGCGCATCTGGCCGCCGCGCGCGGCGCCGTCGACCTGCCGGTGCTGCGCAAGGATTTCATGCTGGACCCGTGGCAGATCTGGGAAAGCCGAGCGATGGGGGCGGATTGTGTGCTGCTGATCATGGCGGCGCTGACGGATGCCATGGCGCGTGAGCTGGAAGCGCTGGCTCGCGGGCTGGACATGGACGTCCTGGTCGAGGTCCACGACCTGCCCGAGCTGGAGCGCGCGCTGGGGCTGGAGACGTCCCTGATCGGGATAAACAACCGCAATCTCAAGACATTGAAGACCGATCTTGCGGTGACAGAGGAACTTGCCTCGCACGTCCCGCCCGACCGTTTCCTGGTCGCCGAAAGCGGCATCCGCAATGCGGCCGACATCGCCAGGCTGGGCTGTGCCGGCGCCCAGGGCTATCTGGTGGGCGAGAGCCTGATGCGGCACGACGACGTGACCGCCGCCACCGTCGCGCTGCTGGGAACCCCGCCGGCATGACCGGGTTCACCCATTTCGACGCGTCGGGCAACGCGGCCATGGTCGACGTGTCGGGCAAGCCCGCCACCGACCGCACCGCCACGGCCCGCGCGCGGGTGGTGATGGCGCCGGCGACCCTGGCGATGATCATGGCCGGTTCGGCGAAGAAGGGCGACGTGCTGGGCGTGGCGCGCCTGGCCGGGATCATGGGTGCCAAGCGCACGGCGGACCTGATCCCGCTGTGCCACCCGCTGCCGATCACCGCCGTGACGCTGGACCTGGCGCCCGACCCGGCCGCCTCGGCCGTCGCGATCGAGGCCACCGTCCGCACCACCGGGCAGACCGGGGTGGAGATGGAGGCGCTGACCGCCGCCTCGGTCGCCGCGCTGACGGTGTATGACATGTGCAAGGCCGTCGACCGCGGCATGCGGATCGAGGATCTGCGCGTAACCCACAAGGCCGGCGGCAAGTCCGGGGAGTTCTCTCAGCCATGATCAGCGTCGACGAAGCCCGCGAGCGCATCCTGGCCGGCCTGCGCCCCACCCCGGCCGAGACGGTGGCCCTGTCCGAATCCTGGAACCGCGTGACCGCGCAGCCGGTGCTGGCGCGCCTGACGCAGCCGCCCGCCGATGTCTCGGCCATGGACGGGTATGGCGTGCGCGCCGCCGAGGCCACGCTGGGCGCGATGCTGCCGGTGATTGGCACCGCGCCCGCCGGCCATCCGTTCGACGGCCGCATGGGCGCGGGACAGGCGGTGCGGATTTTCACCGGCAGCGTGATCCCCGCGGGCGCCGATGCGGTGCTGCTGCAGGAGGACGCGACCCGCGACGGCGACACCATCACGGTGAACGAGGCGGTGGCCGTCGGGCGGCACATCCGGCGCGCCGGGCAGGATTTCGCCGCCGGCGACACGGTGATCCCCGCCGGGCGGCGCATGACCGCGCGCGATGTCGGCCTGGCCGCCGCCGCCAACCATCCCTGGGTGCAGGTGCACCGACGGCCGCGCATCGCGATCCTGGCGACCGGCGACGAGATCGCCCTGCCCGGCGAGCCGATCCCCGCGGGCGGGATCGTCAGCTCCAACTCGCACGCCCTGGCCGCCCTGGTGCGCGCCCTGGGCGGCGAGCCGGTGGTGCTGCCGATCGCGAGGGACACGACCGAGGCGGTGGCCGCCGCCGCCGATGCGGTGGCGGGGATGGACCTGCTGGTGACCACCGGCGGGGCGTCGGTGGGCGATCATGACCTGGTGATTTCAGGCCTGCAGACCCGGGGGCTGGTGGTCGATTTCTGGCAGATCGCGATGCGCCCGGGCAAGCCGCTGCTGTTCGGCACTCTCGGTGCCGTGCCGGTGCTGGGGCTGCCGGGCAACCCGGTCTCGGCGCTGGTCTGCGCCACCCTGTTCCTGCTGCCGGCGCTGGCCCGCCTGTCCGGACTGCCCGCCGCGCCGCCGCCGGTTGTCCGTGCCGTGCTGGGTGCGCCGCTGAAGGAGAACGACCGGCGCGCGGACCATCTGCGGTCCACCCTGTCGACCGATGCGGACGGGCGGCTGGTGGCGACACCGTTCCCGGTGCAGGACTCGGCGATGCTGCGGCGCCTGGCACTGGCGGATGCGCTGATTCTGCGTCCCCCGCACGCGCCGGCGCTGGCCGAGGGGCGCGAAGTACCGATCATCCGCCTCGATTCGTTGGGCCTGTAGACTACGGATTTTGCGATTTTCCACAGTTGCGCTTGACGGCGGAATCGGAACCTATATAGAACATGTGCGGTTGCCGGTTTGTTCCGGCCCAGCCAGGGGAACAGCCCGCATGCTGACGCGCAAGCAGTACGAACTGCTGGTCTATATCGACCGCCACCTGAAGCAGACGGGGTTCTCCCCGAGCTTCGAGGAGATGAAGGAGGCGCTCAGCCTCAAGTCCAAATCGGGCATTCACCGCCTGATCACCGCGCTGGAGGAGCGTGGCTATCTGGGCCGGCGGCACCATCGCGCCCGCGCGCTGGAAGTGCTGAGGCTGCCCGACAACATGCAGACGCGGCCCGATGCCGATCTGCCCGACGATGATGACGACGACAGCGGTTTCTCGCCCAATGTCATCAAGGGCAACTTCGCGACCCGGCTGAAGGGCGTGCAGGCCGCGAACGACGCGGGATCGGTGCAGCTACCGCTGTATGGACGCATCGCCGCCGGCCTGCCGATCGAGGCACTGCGCGACACCTCCGCCATGATCGACGTGCCCATGAGCATCCTGGCCGGGGGAGAGCATTACGCGCTGGAGGTTGCCGGCGACTCGATGATCGAGGCGGGCATCCTGGACGGCGACGCCGTGATCATCGCCAAGGGCGAGCACGCCGAGAACGGGCAGCTCGTGGGGGCGCGGATCGGTGAGACGGAGGTGACGCTGAAGC
>CAYZKM010000607.1:0-3256 GCA_964478525.1 uncultured Bifidobacterium sp. | reverse complement strand
CATCCTTCACCGCGCCGGTGCTGCCGGGCAGGGCGAACAGGTAGGTGCCGCCGGCCACGCCGCCGATCGCGCGCGACTGCATCGTCGATGTGCCGATCTTCTGGTAGCTCAGCATGCGGAACAGCTCCCCGAAGCCCTCGATCCGCTTTTCCAGCACGCGGTCGAACGCCTCGGGCGTCACGTCGCGCCCGGTGATGCCGGTGCCCCCGGTGGTGATCACCACGTCGATCATCGGATCGGCGATCCAGCCGCGCAGCACCCGCTCGATGGCGCCGGCGTCGTCCTTCTCGATGACGCGGGCGGCGACATGGTGCCCGGCCTTGGCGACGCGGTCGGCCAGCGCCGCGCCCGAGGTATCGTTCGCCAGCGTGCGCGTGTCCGACACGGTCAGCACGGCGATGTTCACGGCGATGAAGGGGCGGGTTTCGTCGATGCGGGCCATGGGTGGTGCCTTCTGCAAACCGGGCGCCGTCAGCTGTGCGGCGGCGCCGTGCCCGACAATCTAGGATCGGCGGCGGCCGGCGTGAAGCGGGGATAGCGGCCGGCGGCCAGCGCATCCAGGCTGTGCGCCGGCAGGTGCAGGCGCGCCGCATAGATCCAGGAATAGGTCAGCACGCGGGTGACGAAGGCCCTGGTTTCGTGCACCGGGATCGCTTCCAGGAACATCAGCGGCTCCCCCTGCGTGCGGACCGTATCGGCCCATCGCATGAACAGCCCCGGACCCGAGTTATAGCTGGACAGCAGCCGCAGCAGGTTGTTGCCGATCCCGTCCAGCCGAGCCAGGTAGGCCAGGTAGCGCTGCCCGATATCCAGGTTCACCGCCGGGTCGTGCAGGCGGACCTCCTCGTCCTCGGGCCGGCCGGCGACATAGCGGGCGGTGACCGGCATGATCTGCATCAGCCCGCGCGCGCCGGCAGCCGACACCGCTTCCGGGTCGAAATTCGATTCCAGGCGCGCCAGCGCATAGACCAGGGGCGGATCGACGCGGAACCCGCCGGCCGGACGCAGGCGCGGCACCGCCAGGCGCGGCTCCAGCGGCGGACGGCCCTCGGCCGCGGTGATCATGTCGGCCAGCTGGGTGGCGAAATCCGACAGCCCGACGCCCGAGGTGACCAGCGCCAGCGACCGCGCGAAGCCGGTATCGTCCTGCGCGCGCCGCCACAGTGACCGGAACTCGGTCTCGGCCAGGTCGGCCTGCCCGGCCTGCAGCAGCGCGAAGGCGCGCCGCCCGGCCGGTGTCTCGGCGATCCATTCGACATCGGCGCTGGTCAGCAGCGCGTCGCCCGACAGGATGCCCGTGCTGACGCCCAGCATGCGGCGGGCGAGCAGCCCGTGCAGCGTGGTGGGGCCGTTGGCGGCCTGCTGCAGCCAGCGATCGGCGGCCTCGGGGTCCTGCAGCCGCATGCTGGCCTTGGCGGCCCACAGCGCGGCGGCGACACGCTGGCGCGGGGTGGTCTGCCCGGCATCGGCCGACGCCTCGAACATCGCGCGGGCCAGCCACATGCGGTTCAGCCGCCAGGCGGCCAGGCCGGCGACATAGCCGGTCAGGCCGGGCTGCGACAGGGCCGGTATCGCCCGCAGCGAGCCCAGCGCGACCGCCAGCGCATCGGCATCCCGGTTCTGCAGGAACAATTCATGCGCCAGCTCGGCCTGCAGCAGAGCGGCATACAGGCGGCTGATGCCGGCGCGGTTGATCATCCCCAGCGCGCCCGACACATTGCCGCGTTCGGCCAGGTGGCGCACGGCGCGGTCCAGGCTGCCGCTGCGCGACAGGCCGGGCACGGCGGGTTCGTCCGGTTCCGGGCCGGCGAGCGCGGGCGGCGGCTGCGCGACGGCGTCCCGCGCCGGGGCGGGCGGCGGCGTGGCTCCCTTGGGCAGGCGGGTCAGCAGCAGGGCATGGATCGCCGGCGCCGCCGGATGGTCCGCATACAATGTCAGCCAGTCACCAAGCTCGGCGGCGGTCGAGCGGTGGAACCGGCCCAGATAGCGCTGTGCCAGGATGGTGCCCATCAGCAGCGGGCTGTCCAGGTCGGCGGCGGCCTTGTCGGCGGCGGCCAGCGCGCCCTGCGCCTGCAGGGCCAGGATGCGCTTCACCAGGCGGGCATCGCCGGCGTCCAGCGGCTGCGGCATCGCGACATCCGCCTCGGTGCCATGCATTCGTATGCGTGGCACGGCCAGCGCCGCCTCGGGCGGTCGCGATTCCGTGGTTGCGTTATACCCGATGCCTTTCCCTGCCCCTGGCGATGGAGGTCTTGCAGCCTCGGCTCGCGCGGTCGGGGCACCGGCCCCACAAAGCAGTGCCACGCCGGCCGCGAAGGCCAGTGTGGCGGAAAGGCGGGAGAGCGTGTGACCGATCCCGCGCATGACCCATCGCTACCGCAGATCAATGGCAGGTGGCAACACCGGAACCCGGACAGGCACAAAAAACTACAATGTGCAAACGTCAACCATTCTACATACGGTGGTAGAAGCTGACGTGATCACGTTGATTTCCAAGGGATGGCGCGGCGCAGCATCCGCAGTGCGGCCCAGGCGTCCCGTCGCAGCGATGGCGTCTTCGTCAGCATCCCCAGCGACGGTGCCACAATTGCCTTGATTGGCCTGGAAAGCCCGGGGATCACGCAATCCTGCCAGTCCGTGGGCGGGCGCCGGCGCACCGGCCCGCCCAGCAGCGTCCGATTGGCCAGCGCGCCCAGGATCAGCATGTGGTGCGGTTCGGCCAGCACGATCAGCCGGTGCAGGAAGGGCAGGCACAACGCCAGCTCGGATGGTGTCGGCGGACGGCCGCCGGGCGGGCGCCAGGGGATCAGCGGCGCCAGCAGCAGCGCCTCGCGCGCCAGCCCGATGCTGCCCAGCATCCGGTCCAGCAGCGCCCCCTGCGCGCCGGCGAACGGGGTGCCGGTGCGGTCCTCGTCCGACCCGGGCGGGTCGCCCACCACCAGGATGCCGGCTTCGGGCGTGCCGGCGGCGAAGACCAGGTTGGTGGCGGTGTCGCGCAGCGCGCAGCCATCGAACGCCGCCACCGCCGCGCGCAGCGCCTCGATCGAGCCCGCCCCCATCGCGGCGGCCAGCGCACGTTCGCCCGGCGTGCCCGATATAGGCGCCAAGGGGGCGGCGGCCAGGGGGGTAGCAGGAGGGGATGCGGCGGGCGCGAGGCCAGCGGCAACCGGCCCCCCCGCGGGCAGCCCGCCGGCGCGCGCGGGCACGGGGCGCAGCCGCTCGACCGGCGCGTCCTCCAGCGCCTCGTCGGCGCCCC
>CAYZKM010000606.1:0-3278 GCA_964478525.1 uncultured Bifidobacterium sp. | reverse complement strand
CATCACGTCGAGCCGCGTCCAGAAAGAGAGGAAATTCCTTGTGCGATTCGCCTGAGGGATGCCTGTGCTCATCCGCCGTTGCAAGGGTCCGCCTGATGCCGTTCCTGATCCCCGACCACGAGCTGCTGCGTTTCGCGGAAGACGACGCGCCGTACGGCGATCTGACGACCGAGGGGTTGGGCATCGGCGACCTCGCCGGAGAAGCGGTGCTGACCGCGGGCGCCGACATGGTCGTGTGCTGTGCCGAGGAAGCCGAGCGCCTGTTCCGGCTGGCGGGCTGCCGGACACGGCGGATGGCGAGCAGCGGCGATGCCGTCGCCAAGGGGGCGACGCTGCTGGTTGCGCACGGTACGGCACGGGACCTGCACCGCACCGCCAAGGTGGCCCAGACGCTGATGGAAATCTCGTCGGGCATCGCCTCGCGCGCCGCCGCCATCGTGCGCGCCGCGCAGGAGGTGCGGCCAACCATCGCCGTGGCCTGCACCCGCAAGCACATGCCGGGCATGAAGCGCGTCGCCCTGAAGGCGATCATGGCGGGCGGCGCCGGCCCGCACCGGCTGGGCCTGTCGGACACGATCCTGGTGTTCGAGGAACACCGCGCCTTCCTGCACGATGGCGCATCGTATCGCGATCTGGTATCCCGCCTGCGCGCCCATGCGCCCGAACGGCGCGTGGCGATGGAAGCGGATACCGAGCAGGACGCAGTTGCATTCGCGGCGGCAGGTGCCGACATCATCCAGGTGGACAAGGCACCGCCTGACATGATCGCCCGCATCGCCGATGCCGTCGCGCACATGACGCCGCGCCCGCTTCTGGCCGCCACCGGCGGCGTGAACGAAGCGAACGCGGCAGCCTACGCGCGGGCCGGGGCGGACCTTCTGGTTACCTCGGCGCCCTACACCGCACCGCCGCGTGACGTGAAGGTGCGCATGCGGCGAACGGATCACCCCAACCAAGGAGAACCATCATGAAGCTGTCAGCCCGCAATCAGATCGCCGGGGTCATCAAGACGGTCCGCCCCGGCGCGACCACGACCCATGTGACCATCGAGGTCTCGCCGACGGTCCTGATCACCGCCTCGATCACCAACGAGGCGGCCGAGGAGCTGGGCCTGAAGCCTGGCATGGCGGCGACCGCCGTCGTCAAGGCGTCCGACGTGATGGTGGGTGTCTGACTCACCCTATTCCGCCGCATCCGCCAGCCGCACGGTGTCGAGCTGCCCCAGGGCGGCCATCAGCGACGTCGTGCTGGCGGATCGCAGCGGGATGAACCGCTTGCCGGCCTGACGGCAGATGGCCTTCACCGCCAGGACGGCCTCGTGGCTGACGCAGTCCACCGGAAACAGCACCACATCCGCGCGGCTCGCCAGCCCCGGCAACGTGCTGGAATGGGCTTCCAGCCCGCCATCGTGATGCAGCAGGACCGCGCCGCACTTCTCGGCGGCGGCCCGTAGATGTGCGGTCTGGTTCGGACGCCCGCCGACATACAGCACCACGATGCCGCGCAGGTCGATGCCGGGTGCGCCGCCGTGCTCCGCCGTTCCGGCAAAGCCCTGTTCGATCACCGCAAGCTCGGCTTCCGCCTGCCGGCGGATGTGGTCTGCCTGTGCGCGGGCGGACCGTTCCTGCGCCAGTGACGCGGTCGATGCCACAAGCTGCGCCTCGACCGAGGCACGGCGGCGGGTTTCGGCCGCGAGGCGCTTTTCCAGATCGGTGATGATCCGGCGCAGCACCATCTCGTCGACCGAGGGCTGTTCGACCGGCTTGGTGATGATCCGCTGGGCGATCGCGTCGCCGAGTTCCTGGATGCGCGTGTCGCGGGCGACGACGGCATCCTGAAAGGCCTGCTGCTGGCGCTTGATCTTCGCCTGCAGTTCGGATTTCTCGGTTTCAAGCTGGCACAGGCGCTTGATGTCCGCCCGGTTGGTGGACCCGATCAGGTGCGACAGCATGTGGACCTCGCCGAACGCGGCCCTGATCAGGGCCGGCGAGGTCTGGGGATGGGTCAGCGTGGCCCAGTAGGCGCCGGGGATTTCCCCGCGCTGCACACCGGCCTGCCAGAGCTGGCGCAGCTCGTCCTCGGTCTGCGCCTTCGAGAACTGGTTGATCGCGATGCGATGCTTGGCGTCCAGGGCCTTGTTCAGGACCTTCGCGGCCTGGTCGCGACGGCTGGCCAAAGTGACCGCGGTGCCGTGCAGTTCGTGGTCGGTGCTGCCTTCGGGCGCCATGCCCAGCCGACGCAGGATCTGGCGCAGCTCGATGGTGGTCAGGCAGGTGCCGATGATCGAACAATGCAGGTTGGTGTTGAACTCCCAGATGCGCGCGCGCCCGGATGCCGGCCGTTCGGCCTCGGTGGGATTGCGGACGACCAGGACAGGGCGTGAAGGCGGCTTGATCAGGTCGCGCAGTTGCATCGCGAAGCCGTTGCTGATCGCGACCGCGGGTACCGGTGTGCTCATGGCCGCCTCCCTGCTCCGCCATACCCGGCGAGGTATGGCGGGATTGGCCTGACTGCTGGGGCTACAAGCCGGCCTGGGTGACGAACTTCGTCACCAGGTAGCCGTCCAGCGCCTCGGACCCGCCTTCCGAGCCATAGCCGGAGTCCTTCACCCCGCCGAATGGCACCTCCGGCAGGGCCAGGCCATGGTGGTTGATCGAGATCATGCCGCTCTCGACCGCCGCGGCGATGGCGTTGGCGGTCTTGGCCGACCGTGTGTAGGCGTAGGAAGCAAGGCCATAGGGCAGCCGGTTGGCCTCGGTCACCACTTCGTCAAAGGACCGGAACGGGCTGATCATCGCCAGCGGGCCGAACGGTTCCTCGTGCAGGACCCGCGCATCGGCCGGCACATCGGTCAGGACGGTGGGCTCGAAGAAATTGCCCTTGTTGCCGATGCGGTTGCCGCCGGTGCGGACGGTGGCGCCACGCTGCGTGGCGTCGCCGATGAAGGCTTCCATGGCGGCGATGCGGCGCGGGTTGGCCATCGGGCCCATGTTGGTGTCGGCCTGCAGCCCGTCGCCGACCTTCAGCGCCTTGCTGTGGCGGACGAAGCCTTCGACGAACTGCTCGTAGACCTTCTCCTGCACCAGCATGCGGGTGGGCGACACGCAGACCTGGCCGGCATTGCGGTACTTTGCGCCCGCCAGCAGCCGGCTGGCGGCATCGACGTCGGCGTCGTCGAACACGATCGCCGGGGCGTGGCCGCCCAGCTCCATGGTCACGCGCTGCATGTGCTGGCCGGCCAGGCCGGCGAGCATCTTGCCCACGGGCGTGGAGCCGGT